>NZ_DAMDAY010000009.1:24184-55087 GCF_032093475.1 Lysinibacillus sp.
CAGAACCACCAACGGAAATACAACCACCTGTATTATCAGTAGAAGAAATGCAAGCCCAAATATTACTTAACACCGAGTATTTAGTTTCACGAGCAGAACTGGGATTATGATTAGGAGGAATGTAAAATGTCGGTATATGAATTATGTAAGTTTTTAATTGATCGAAAGCGTTACGAGTATGATGCAATGTTGAATAAAGTAAATGTTTTTTATGCAAATAATCAACTACAAGATGTAGAGTATACAGGTTTACTTACAATAATGGACGCACAGAAAACGCAGGCCCAGGCTTAGCGTTATTTTTTATGCCTTCCGCAGATAATTGTGGAGGGCTTTTATTATGGAAAGAGGAAGGTGTTATATGAAAACAGACACACTATATACATCATTAATCGGCGGTACAATGGCTTGGATAGGCTACCTTGTTGGAGGTATTGATCATTTAGTAAAAGCGTTAGTTATCTTTATGACTATTGACTATACATTAGGGTTTATGGTGAGTTTAGTCTTTAAGAAAACCGAAAGCAAAAAGATGTTTAAAGGTTTAATCAAAAAGACAGTTATGATACTGATGGTATTTGCAGCTGTACAACTTGATTTGGCAACAGAAAGTGGAAACTTTATGCGAAATGCAATGATTCTATTCTTAATCGGGATGGAAGGTATTAGCATGATCGAAAATTTAGGCAAGCTTGGCATTCCAGTTCCAAAGTTTTTAGCAAACGCTTTTTCTCAATTACAAATAGATAACGATGAGAAGAAAGGTGATAAACAATGACTAGTGTAACAACTACATGTCGTGATATATCCGAGCTATTACCGGCTGCACAAACAGCTTGTGGATTGTTGTTTCAGGAGTGTTTTAAAGCAGGTATTAAAAACATCTTCATCACTGAAACATATCGCTCACAGGAACGACAAAAATACCTTTATGAACAAGGGAGAACGCGTCCTGGTAATATCGTGACTTGGACATTAGACAGTAATCACAAGTCACGATTAGCATGGGATATTGCTGTTGGCCCTCCACAGTCTTTATATGATGTGGCAATTCTAAATCGAGTAGGAGATATTGCACGAAAACTTGGTATTACATGGGGTGGAGTTTGGTCAGCCCAAATTGACCGTCCTCACTTTGAAGTTAAACCTACTTGGATTATGCCAAAGGGATACAAAATTGAAGGACAAGTAATTATTCCAACAACTAGCAAGTATCCAGTGCAGTTAATTGTGGAAGGCAATACAACTAAACCAATAGCAAAGGATGATGATACAATGCAATTTACTAATGAAACACTTAAAGCTGCAGTTCGTGACTACCTTAAACAAGCAGTAGACAAAAAGCTTATTGATAAATCACATCTTGAAAAATTTGATGCTGGCACATTGACTGATGGTGATTTTAAAGGATTAGAAATTATCATTGCTCAACGAGCTTACTAAAAACTATAAGACCAGCAAAGCTATTTTAGCCAAGTTGGTCTTATTTAATGGCAATTCTTATTTTAAAATTGATAAATTTGTGAAAATTAGTATACGAAAATAGAAAATCGAAGAAAGTGAAAATTTCAAGTATTTTTTGAATATAATATCAAAAATGGTAATTTTGTATTACACAATAACAATGGACACGCAAAAAAAATGGCGTTATACTTGGCGCTGTTTGGCGGTATGTGGCGTTAATCCGAAAAAAAGTGACGTGAAGAATTGGGAAACCGAAAAAGTTTGTTTCGGAAAACCACTATTGATTTGGTATAAATGGAATTGATAGGATAATAGTAACTCGAGGGAAAATAAATTTGTTATAACAAATAAAATGAAAATATTATTACTATAGAATATTGAATTTACTACATAATTATTATAGGTTTTAGCATTTAGTTGTAGTGTACTATTCCAAAATTAATATAGTAATACATTACTAGTTTGAAGGAGAATAATAAATGAAGAAAATTAAAGTTTTTACAATGTTAACTGTATTGTTAATTACGAGCCTAGGCTTATTTTCTATAGAGAAAGCAGATGCTGCAAGCTCAGGTTGGGTAACTCAAAATGGTGTAAAGGCACAGGTGACTACTACTAAAGATACTTATAGTACTAGCGAAAAAGTTGTTGCTAAATTTGAAAAAACAGGGACAGGTAAACTTTATTATATTGTATCTTTAGATAAATTAACAGTTGGTGCATGGTCACCGTGGGAAGAAGTTGATAAGTTATCAACTGGCTCATTTACAACTACAACACCAGAACTAAAACTTACTCATGCCGGAAAAGGAACTTATAGGGTATTGGTCAGAGTTTTTAAGGATGCAGCAACTAATGAGTATATTGGATACTGGTCAACTGATATTACTGTAAAGTAAAGTCAGTTCCAAATTTTATATCAATATTAAAAAAGCCCAGGCTCAAAATTAATTGAGTACCTGGTCTTTTTTTAGTTTATTGTTCTTTGCTAATGATTCCTAAACGTTCCTTAATGGCGAACTGAAGTAATTGAGAGAAATTTATATTTTCTTCTTCTGCTGCGTCATTCAACCATTTTGGGATTGTTAAAGTTTTTTTAATTGCCTTGTTCTCAATCTCATCCCTAATATAATCAGTTCGTACTTCTATAATCGAGATAAAAGCTCCTTGTGGAAGGTCAATGCTACTAGGTTCTGAAGGGGTAGGAATTGGTTCTCCATCTTCCTCCATTCCATATAAGAAACCTGCTAATACATCCTTCGCCATATATACAGCTTCATTCATATCAGAACCTTCTGTAATGCATCCTGGTAGGTCAGGGAACGTTATTGTAAAACCTTGTTCATCATCAGTACCTGGATCAAAAATTGCTGGAAAATAATATTTACCCATCTATATAAAACCTCCTTGCAGGAGGACTATTTAAGTCCCGCCTGCTTTAGTATTGAGTTTGTAGTGCCTAGTTTAAGGTCTTTCTTTGGATGTGGAACTGTGACAGTTCCTTTTTTAGTAGGATGTTTAAAGTGATGATGACTTCCAACCGTCCTATGTAAATACCATCCGTCTTTGTTAAGTATCTTGATTATTTCTCTTGATGATATGTTTTTCATCTCCTTTCTATACTCTTATTATAACACGTATTATTTATACGTACAATACAAAATTTGAATTTATTTTACTTTTTTACTATTTATTTTCATTTAAAAAAGCCACTCTTTTGAGTGACCTATTTTTTACTAACTGGTACAACAACAGTAATATCCTCACCAATTTTCATTGAATCCTTTGATGTCGGTTCAAAAACAAATTTTAATTCTTTAACACCTTCTAAACCTTCTTCACCAAGGTCAAATATTACTTCACCTTTTTGTATTACTTTTCCCATAAATTCCGATTCAAAAGGAGAAATCATAACGTTAGCCCTAATTTGTCGTTTAGTATCAGTAATCATAGTTGCCGTATCAGGATGGAAACTAACTGTATCATCAGATAGATTTTCTCCAGTCATGGATAAGATTAAAACGTTTGTTTCAGCAGCAGTTTCTATTAAATCAGGATTATCAGCAACCAATCTAGCTGTTTTGATTTGATCAATAGAGAACTCTACATCAGCGCTTTTGTATTTATCTGTTGGTGTAGTATAAAAATCAGAAATGGTATAGGTTCCTGCAAAATCATCTTTTACTACATCACCGATTTGTGCATCTGTTAGGTTTTCAGCTTTATTTGCTTTACTTTCTTCTGATATTTCTATACTAGTAGAACCAGTTACAGCTTTTTCTAGAGAAGCAGCATATTTAGCAAATTCATTATCCTCCATATCACCATTCATTTGAATTAAGAACAATCCACTTTGGTGTGTGTGGGAATAAAACATCGGACCAGAGTTACCTAATTCATCATAGTAACTTTTAGCTTTTTGTAAGTCTTCTTCACTATCAAATAAGAATAGTCTGCCTCCTGCATCTGCTCCAAGCGAAGGAATTAAAAGTCTTTTTCCTTCCTTACGAATTTACCAAATTCATCATTTGGTAAATCAGATACTTCACCTAATTCTAAATTATCGTCCTTGAAATACTTAATTACATCTTCAGTTGTTTTAGCTAATACCTTCTGTTCTTGCTGAGTGTCTGAATTATTATCTTTAGGTTTTTCACTTGTAGAGCTATCTCCACAACCAGCTAATCCTAAACTCAATACTAATGCAGCACTAAAAATTAATTTTTTCATTGTATGTAATCCTCCCTCTATATTTCCATTTTAGGAAATTACACAAAGAAAGTATACAAAAAAACAGACAACCTTTATTTAGTTATCTGCTTTATATCTTTGTGCCATCTTCCATTACGAAATGAGCCTCATATTTCATATCCAATAATTCTGCGATTTTCCGTAGTTCTTCCTCATGAAAATTATTTCGTTTCAACTTTTTAGATAAATTAGGTTGTGATACTTCAAGTTTTTCGGCTAACTGTGTTAACGTCATATTTCTTTTAATAAGAGCAATTCTAATTTTTTCACTCATTTCGTTCATTTCTTCCCCTCCTATTAGTTATATTCATAACGTTATTATATATGAATTAGTCTGAAATTGAAATAAATATATCCAAAAAGTTATGAAAAAGACTTGATATTATAACCTAATGGATATATATTTAATCATACAAGGAGTGTATATAACTTTTTGGATATAGAAAAGAGGTGAAACACAAATGGCATTCGAATACCTAGCACAATACATAACATTCGATTCAGTAGCAGATATGGATAGGAGTGTGGAGGACCACATGGCAGTTCACTATTACAACTTAACAGAATCAGAACGAGCAATCGTATTCAAACTTGCATCACACAGCTTAGAACATACAGGAGTATGCCATCTAAAAGCGAGTACTATTGCTGCATCATTGGAGATCAGTACTAAGACTGTTTATCGATCAATGAAAAAATTGGCGGAGCTAGGCATCATCGAAAAAGTACCAAGCACTAAATTAAACGGCATTAAAGGAGCTAGTATTTATCGCATTTTACCTTATGTCCCATCGAGCATGTCCCAACGAGAGACAGCCGATAAAGCTAGTAAATGACGCGGTTTGCCATCCACAATCTGAAAAACAAGCATCTAAATCTTTTAATCTTTTAAGTTCTAAACAAGCAAATAATATTATGAGTCTTGGCAATGAATTAGCTTTGCAAGCTGAAAAGAAAAAGGAGTACATGAACGAGTACCAAGTGATGCTTTATGACTTCATGCACTCGTTGCCATTACAAGATGATTTGAAGGACCAACTTCACAAATGTATCTTAGCTACAAAAATGAACGATGTACGTGATTTCGTGAACGCTAAGGATGTTTTAGCTAACATTATCCGTGATATTGCGAACGGTACATTAACTATTGCTAGTACATTAAGAGCCGTTTTCGTAGGAGCGTTTAAAAAGGCTGTAAGACGTTCGAAAGTGAAGACTGACAAATCTTCATCTATAGAAGAAACTCTTGTTAAAGAACGGCCAGTACCTTTCTATAACTGGTTAGAGGAAAGAGATAGTAGGGCAGAAATATGTAGTATGCCAAATATAGAAAACTGGCTTGAATGGTAATCGCTATGAACTATAAGAATGGAACAAAAAAAGATTGTGATAGCGCCTCATAAGATTGGGTATGTTGTGTATGTAGATAAATCTTGGCGCTATTGGTGAATGGTTATAAAAAAGATGCAGTCTGTAAAATAGACTACATCTTCAAAGTCGCCAAACTACTTATTATTACTGGTATTCAGGTTTTAGATGCTATCAATTAATGATATAAAATATTTGTTAAGATCAGATTTAATATTCCTCGTTTTTAGAAGGAATGTTATTAATTTCTATTTAATGTAAAGTATCCTTTTTTAATTGCTTCATCTATTTCTACCTCTACCCCAATACTTTTATAAAAATTATAATCATTTTCGTACATTTCAGTCCAATGACTTATGTGAGGATATACTTTAGAAAAATATTTATCAAAGTCTGTGCACATTAAAACATCTTTAACAAACACTAAAAAAGTTGAAGAAAAAGCCCCATAATATTCTTGATATTTTGAAATAAACTCTCTTTTTATTAGCTTGTCAAAATCTTCGATACTGGATATATTAAATAACTGCAAAACATGTATTATTTCGTCTATTTCGATCGAATCATTGATTAAATTATCTATTTCACCTTTAATTTTAGAGTCGAAATACTTTTCTAATGTAACAGGATTTATTTCTGTCTTACTATTAGTTGTAATATCTATTTGCTGTTTATAATGTTCGATGTCATTTACAATTTTATCAAACTCTCTATCTGCTAACTCTAGATTGGCAGCTAATAAATGAAATCTACGTTTTAGTTCTAATGTTTCTGGTAGTTTTTCTTTTAATTTATAGCTTCTATCATGTTCAATCTCTGCCCATGCATGTTGTAGTAAAGTTCTAACTTGAATTTCAAATGGGATGTTTTGATATTTATTGTATTCGGTTAAATCTGACCTTCCATTATTTAATTTTGCAACGTAGTGCACTGATCGATATCCAAATTGATCATCTTTGAGTTCTTTTGTTTTATCAACAGAATGTTCTTCTATGATATAAAACTCTTTGTTGATAACCTCATTTATTTTATTCACTTCTGATTCTACATATGTGATTACCCTTATCCCTGAGAAATCAAATATCTCATCTTTAGGATTTTCATAACCTTTCTTCTCAATTTTTTCTTTAAAACTTTTCACATCTTTACATCTAGAGGATATTTCATAATAAGTAATTCCTTGTTCATCAAGTATTTCTTTAAGTAATAATTCCATTTTTAATGAAAATCTTTTATAAACTCTTCTTTCCTCTTGATACCATGATACTGCATCGTCAATTTTCTTTGTCTTTAATTCTGCCATTTTGCTATGTACCCCTTTACTATTTTCAATACATTAACACTGTTATCCATATTTTAGTAGTAAATAGATGTAAAGTACATACGGATATTCAATTTATTACTATTAAAATAGAAACGTTTGTTGAATAAATTTTTTTAAGAGGGGAGTGTTAAAGGTGAAAAACAGCTTATAAATTGGTTGGAGATACATTTAATACAATAATTAATGCCGGATTAGATTATGTATTAATTCAGATGTCACCGCTGTTTTTAGAGATACTTAGAGCGATTGGAAAGGCTATATAAAAAACAATAGTTAAAGTAGAAAATAGAGTATATATATTTAATCTGTAATAAACCAAATAGTGGGATTTTTGTGGTATAATGTATTAGTTTGGAACTTTGCAGAATAGAGGGGATATAATTGGTAGTTAAATTAAAAAAATATGAAGAAAGAATAATAGTCTTTATTGATATTTTAGGATTTCGTGAACATATTAATAAGACATTGAATAACAATGAGTACTTTTTAAATTTACGAGATGCACTAAATTTCATTTCAGAATTAGCAACAGATGAATTTAAAGATGATGCAAAAGAAATCACAGTATTTTCTGACTCGATTGTAATTTCATATCCTGTAGAAATTCCAGGTTCTGTATTTTCATTAATATTAGATGTAATCCATATTCAACTTGATATGATGAGTAAAGGGATATTGCTACGTGGAGGAATAACTGTGGGACAGTTATGTCATAAGGATAATATAGTGTATGGTCCTGCAATGGTAGAAGCTTATGAATTGGAAAGTAAATCCGCTATTTATCCAAGAGTGATTGTAAGTGAAAAAGTTTTTCTATCTGCAGCTTTAAATCCTGATAACTCAATAGAAGAAGATTTAGAATGGATAAGTGGTTTACTTGAAAGAGATCGTGATGGGCAATGGTATGTAGATTTCTTAAGACAACAGGAAGAAGCTTCTTATGATTACGATTATTTTAAATCACTTCTAAAAATTAAAGAATTGATAGTAGATGAAATTAAACAAAACGAAACAAAACCAAATGTACAAATGAAATACGAATGGCTAAAAAGTTACTTTAATGAAGCTGTGAAAGAGTTAGATGACGACTTTGATTTAATTATATCTTAATTAATTGTTTTACTAGAACTAAGAAAAGACCACTCCGTGATGGGTGGTCTTTAGTGTTAGTATTTAATTGTTTAATTATTTGTGTGCGTATTGTCATAATAGTTAACCAATAAAAAAGCAGTTTAGGCTACTTAAAAAATAACATCTTTATTTCCATACTTGGAGATAATATCATCTAATAATCCTTTTGCTCCATTAACAGTACGCTCAATCATTTTCAACAAAGTCCATAATCTATGTGGCGTACTCAAGTCGTCTTCAGTAATATCAAGTATTACATCTCCCGAAATATTTAACATCTGTAGAATCACTTTGTCTTGGTAGCCATGCCCCTCACTATCAAGAATAACATACTCAGAATATTTAAAAATACGTATGTCATTTTTAGCGTTATACGCACAATTATAAACTTTATCTGCATCTGGATATTTTTTGGGGTCCATTTTAATCATTTCTAATCCCCATTTAATTTGATTATCTTTCGTAGCATTAATTAAAGCTTCTACAGTTGCTTCTAACTCTCTATCCATATCCCTAACCTCCTACATTATTTTAATGGTTTCATCAATTTTTAAATCTAAAAAGCCTACTATCTCTGAAGCTGAAGCATTAATTTCTTCAATGTTTTTATATGTATGCTCCTGTCTTAGCAAATTTTTAAGATTTTTTAAGTTTTCCAGATCAGGCTTACTCATTAACCCTTTATACTCTTCAAGCTTTCGAATTATTGTATGCAACTGATTAAAACTAGTTTGTGATTTATCACCCATGTTTATTATATCTAAAGTGCTTAATAAATCATTTTTAATCGTTTCCTTTTCAGCTCTAAGAAGGTCAATATTTTGTAGTAGCCCTACTTTTTCTTTAATTTTTCCTGTATTTCTAGAAACTATAAATGTCAATATTAAACTAATAGCACCTAATGCAGTTCCTATAACACTCATCCAATCAACAAAGCTCCAGCTATTTATACCTCAACACCTCGACTGATAAATGTGAAATTGTTAAATATTAGTATACGATTCTTTTTTTTATCTGTAAATAGTCCTGATTTGTATTGTGGAGATTTGGAACAAAGGTATATGAATGAGCCTTTCTAAAGAAACTTTCAAAGTGAATAGAGTACACTATATAGAATAAGATTTAATGCGATTAAATTATTTTTTTGGTAAACAAATGGTATACAGGGAATACACTAGAGCTTGATAAATAAGGATTTCTGTATGTCCTCCTGGGACGTCAAAAGGTTCAGATAGAATAAGCTTGAACCAACTGAAAAGCGCTTCAAATCCTTTAATCTCAAGGGTTTGAAACGCTTTTCTTTTTTTGAGAATATATTGGAAAAAGATAGAAAATGAAAAGTTTCTATACATTCTCATCGGAGTCAAACAATGTTCGGTTTAGGTTTATTAGCTCCAACGATAGTATAATTCATTCATCATTCTTAAAGAGAAACATACCGTCCCGCTTAAGAAAAATTCTTAAGCGGGTATTTTAATTTGAAACAATAATGTGCTATCGTTCAGGACAAATGGAAGTCGGAATCATGAAACCATCAGCCTCTTCAAAACAGCTGAACTTATAAAACAAGTGAAGTCACATGGTATTTTGATGACAGTTAGGAAGGAAAATATAACACCTAAATCAGATACTTAGGACATTTAAGTATTGAGGAGCGGTTTGTATGAATGAAATGAAAAACTGTAGAAGTCTTGGGTTATGTTATGTATGTAGTAAAAATGAAAGGAGAAAAAAAGATGCCAAAAGAAATACGAGAAAAAGAACTGAATGCAAATGAATTTGATTTAGAAGTAGAATTATTAGATTTGGATGAAGTATCAGCCATTCCAGAAACAACAGCTAGCAGTGGCTCAACAAGCTGTTCGGCATCATCAACATGCGGCTCAACATCATGCTGTGGTTCATGTTAATAATCATCTAGAAGGCTAAGAGTCAGTTTTTGAAGGAAAAGATGTACAAAAAATTACTTTTGAACTGGAGGAACAAATGATGACAAAACCAATGAATGCTAAGGAAGTAAACACAAAAGAATTTGATTTAGAGGTAGAACTATTAGATTTGGATGAAGTGTCAGCCATTCCTGAAACAACAGCTAGCAGTGGCTCAACAAGCTGTTCGGCATCGTCAACATGTGGCTCCACATCATGCTGCGGTTCTTGTTAATAGTTATTGAAGGTCAAGAGTCAGTTTTGTAAAACAATATAAACAAAAAAAATTACTATTCTATAGGAGGAACAAATGATGACAAAACCAATGAATACTAAGGAAGTAAATACAAAAGAATTCGATTTAGAAGTAGAGCTATTAGATCTTGATGAAGTATCAGCGATTCCAGAGACAACAGCTAGCAGCGGCTCAACAAGCTGTTCAGCATCGTCTACATGCGGCTCAACATCGTGCTGTGGTTCTTGTTAATGACTTGACTATTATTATCAGGCGGTTGAAACAAAGAATTGTGACAACCGCCTGATTATACTAAAGAAGAGTGAAAAAATTAATTTTTCGAGTAGATTATTGCCTTTTAGAAAAATTACATAAAGGTAAGGATGTGTTGTTGTGTATCAAACCTGTATATATAACTATGACAGTACATTAGAACAATCATTGCTATCACTTATTGATGATATGTGGAAAGGTACTCCATATTTTGTTTCAAAAGGCTGGGAAGGCGGGCCACATATTCAGTTGATTACAAAAAATAAAATATTGGATTCTGAGTATACAGCTTTGGAAAACAGAGTCGGCCGTCTCATTGAAGAAAACCCTTTAGACAAATCGTACATTGAAAAAGTAAAGAAAAAATATCATCAAAGTTTCCAATTGATTTCAAATTTGGAGAGTAAGAAAAATGAACGAGTGATTCGAGAACATGGTGAAATAGACATCTTTCCATATTCTTTTCATTTTCATAATGAAAGAATAACTAGCTTATATGTGGCTGAACGATTCAGACATTACCAACTGCTACTAGATACCAGAAAATATCTAGAAACGCAGAAAGTAAGTGTTGAGGAGCTATTCCCACTTATTTTTTCAAGGGTCTCAGATATTTATCATGAAGAAAATAACAATAAAGGTTACCTTTCATTTGTCTCGCATGTTCAAGGCTTCTTTGAGCTTTCAGCCAAGCAAAAGAAACCTTATACCGAAAAATCATTTGAGGCACTTTATTTAGAAAAACAAACGGGTTTTAAGGACTCTAAGCAAGCACATTCACAATTAATTAATAGATGGTTTGAGTATTTTTCGGAGTTTTATGGATGTTGTTTAAGCCAGATGGATGAATTAATAGATGATGACTATAAAGCGGAATTGGCTCGTACGATTGAGGAATTAGAGAAGAATTTTGAAAATGATTTTCATAGAAACTTTGTTGGCTATTCAAAAAGAAATAATTTTATGGAAAATCCCGAAGCAACGGCTTATCGATTTACTGTAAATTTGCTGTATTTAATACTCCCTTATTTTAATATTAGTGCTTTGAAGAAGCAAAAGTATATTTATATGGCGTATAGAGAAGTGGAAAAAAATAAAGGGAAGACTTGGAGGGAGGAGTTAAATCTTGACTATAACAGTTACTCAAAATCCATTTAGCGTTTATCGAGGAACCAATACCTCTGATCAGTGGTATTTTGAAATGCGAGATAAAGCAAAGGAAATTCATACATTTATAGACGAGATTAACAAAATTTACGAAAAAATTGAAAGAGAGAAGGAAAATGTAGTTAGTCAAATCGAAGAAGAATTTTCTTTGCAAAAAGATCCAAAATTATTGAATTTGAAACGAGATGTTCATAATTTACGCAGCGTTCGTTTAAAGAAATACGAAGGACCAATTCAGTTGAGTCGTCTAGTAGAACTTTTAAATCAATTAGATTTATATCAAGAAATGCTGCAACAAAGTTATGAAGAAGCGGTAGTGAAATCAAGAGAGATTCTTCAGCGAGAAATAGCAAATGACCAATTGCAAAAGACAGTTTTATTTTTCAATCAAACAATTTATAAGAACATTGAAAAATATTTATCAAAACCTGTACAGACACATAATAAAAAAGAAAAAAAGTTGGATAATTTTATTATCAATTTGTTAATGCGTAGCTCAATGAAAACTAGTCCGTTTTCTTATCTTACTCAAACGGGCTCCTCTGGAAATCGATTTTTAATTAAAAAGAAAGCAAACATTGAATTGAACCATGCGTTACTTTTTAGAATATTTTTGGAAATCATTCGTTCGGATAAAGAAGCATTAGAAAAAATTCCAGTCCATGTTTCTAAATTTGGCCAAAGAGACTCCAAGATTTTCTATGTTACTCAAGAAAATGTTCCGCAATCTAAGAAAATATATGAAACAAGAGATAAGCTGGTTGAAATGGGAATTGCGGAAGAAGTAATTCAATTTCTAAAGAAAAATCAGGGTCAAACGATATTTTATAAAGACTTTGCTCAATTTCTTAGAGAAAATGAACTATATTCGGAACACGAGTTGGATGTATTTAAAAGACTTGTTTCCACAAAAATATTAGTTCAAAAAATTACAGTAAATGCTAAAAGAAATCTTGTTGAAGAAATGATTGCCTATTTAAAAGAACAGGGCATATGTGAAGATCTATCACTCCAGCTTCAGTTTATGAATGAATTAAAAAAGAAGTTCGAGGAGGCAGGTACTAATGAGCGGTTAGTTCTTTGGAAAAAAATTGAGGATGTTATTAAAAATTTGAGTGAAAACATTCCGAATTTTGGTACAGAAATTCTTTATGAAGATATATTGTTTGATGCTCAAAATAATAAGAGCAGTCTTAAAGATATCGAAAATAAATTTTCTAATCATTTTTTTGAAGAAATTACAGCATTCTTACTGTTGTTTGATGTGAATATTCGTGTGCAATATGAAGTTGCTGCGCTTTATAAGAAATTATATGGGGATTCAGAAACCAGTTTATCTGACAGCAATTTATTAAACAACGTATTCTTTGAAAAATTGAGATACTTCTTCCCTTATTTCCAAGACATGGATTACCGCTATGATGAAGCAATTGCCCCTGAAATAAAGATTTTGGATGATCTTAGAGATGAATTCAAGGCATTCTTTTCTCAATACTTAGATGAAAATAACACTAAAGAAATAGATTTTCAAGAACTTATCAAACCATTTTCTAAAAAAATTCCTGAGTATATTAAATATGGCAATGAATTTAGTATGACGTTTTTTTATCAACTTTTTCATGACAAAGTAATTTTAAACGATATTTATGATGGTCAGGAAAAATTTCTATCTAGATTTAAAGACTTTTTTGAGAATTTGAATGACGATTTACTATATCAAGAATATGTTCAAAAAAATTATTATGAGAAGAATTATTATGAAGTGACAGAGCTGTTTGGTTTTAATGGTGGAATTCATGATAGATATTATGATCAAAAATTGAATTTGGAATTTGGAAATCAGAGGTTTCATGATGTAGGGCATCCGAGTATATCTGAATTTTCCGTTAAATATGATGAGCAAACGAAAAAACTGAAAGTGCTAGATCCTCAAAAGAAAGAAGCGAAGGTGGCCTACAAATCGTCATTAGTTCCTGTCTTTCTCCCAGGTGTTCTATCTGTATTACTACTTCTGTTTCAAAGCGGGAGAATTAATTTTGATATTAATTATTTCCTGAAAAAAAGAAGTGATATGCCAAGAATAATATTTGAAAATATTGTGATGTACAGAAAGAAGTGGAATTTAAAACTTGAAGACTTTGCAAATATAAACAAAGAGGCTTCAAATGAATTAGAGCTGTATTTACTTATTAATGACTATTTTTTAAATAAGCAGTTACCTAAAACATTCTTTTTAAAGAAATACCGTAGGGGTGAAGAAATTTCTGCAATGAAGCCATTGTTTATTGATATCACAGTACCAATATTATTCAAACATTTTATTAATGAAATTATACATGAAGAAAATCAAGATCCTATGTTTTATATCGAAGAGGTGTTACCTGAATTTGAAAATAAGCTTAAAGAATATGTTGTTGAATATACGATTGACAATTAGGAGGGTGAACCATGCAAAACTATAATGTAAAGGTAGAAAAATTAACAAAGAATTATGGAAAAAAAGCTGTTTTGAAAGGAATAGACTTTACTGCTGAAAAAGGTGAAATTATAGGTGTTATCGGTAAAAACGGTGCTGGGAAATCGACATTCTTGGAAATTTTAATGACGATTAAAGATTATAATGACGGGAAGGTCGTTGTTTTTGGTAATAACCTGAAGGAAATTGATCAAGCTGATTTGGGAAAAATCAAAAGTAATATTTCAGCTGTACTTCAGCCAACACAGTTTTATAAAAAATTAAAAGTAAAAGAATTACTAGATCTTTTCCGTTCCTATTATGGGAGCAAAGTAGATTTAAAAGAAATTATAGAAGAATTTGAACTACAAGAGCATTTAAATACGTTTTTTGATAACTTATCAGGAGGATGGAAGCAAAAGGTTAGCCTTGCGATTGCTTTTTCTTCAAAACCACGTTTGATTATTTTAGATGAACCGACAACTGGTCTGGATCCACATATGCGAAACATTTTATGGGAAAGCATTACTGGCTATATTAAAAAAAATGACAGTACAGTGATTTTATCAACGCATTACATGGACGAAATCGAACTTTACTGTGATAAAGTTCTTTTCATTAATGACGGTGTAACAGAAGTATTTGATACTCCTGAAAATATACTGAAATCCGGTCATAAATCAATTAATAGCTTCTATCTTGATAAAATCGCCAAATAAGGAGGAATAAACATGTTATTAACGCAAATTAAATATGACTTAAAGATGTTCTTCAGAGAGCTATTCTATTTAGTATTCACAGTTTTTGTACCACCCGTAACATATATTTTAATGGGACAAATGTTCAGTAATGCTACCTATAGTGGTGGAATGAACTATGTTCAAGTGTATACGCCATCGTTTATTGTCCTAATTAGCTTTTCAGTAGTATTTTTTGCCTTTGGTTTTGATCAGGTAATGAATCGTGCAGCTGGGATTGAAAAAAGGCTTTTCATTACACCAATAACAGATAAAATTCTTTTAATGTCCAGTATTGCTAAGTCATTCATTATTGCCACTGCAGGATTTTTCTTAATAACATTAATTGGCCTTCTTGTTTATGATTTGAAACTTTCTATTGTTAACTTTTTGGTTTCATATCTAAGCTTGCTGCTTATCAATGCAGTAATGTTGGTTTATTCTCATGCCATTTATTCAAATTTCAAAGAAGTAAAAACAGCATTAATTATTTCTATTGTTTTATTCCAAATTGTTATGTTTACTGGTGGCTTTTCTGTTCCTGTGGAGAGTCTGCCTAATTTTATTCAATATGTATCTTATGCGAATCCGTTCTATCATTTAAATAACATATATATTTCTGTTTGGAATCAGTCATTTGAACTTAATCAAGATATGTTAATTTCGGTTGGTTACGCTTCGGCTCTCCTCATTATTTCATTAGTTGTTATTAAGCTCAACAACAAGAAGGAGTGATTATTATGATTATTAAAGCTAGAAGAAATATTCGATATCACTATAATGAACCAGATTTATTTATATATGGGCCAAACGAAAAAATAAAATTAAAATTGAGCGTTTCTGAATATGAAAACATTACTTCTTTGATTAGTAAGGCATACCAAGGAAGTGAAGAAACAGAACTGTTTGAAGAGTTTATGCGCTATAGGAAATTGACTCAGTTTCTTATAGAAAAACATATTTTTTATCTGGTTGATCCGGAAATCTATAACATTCACAAAAGCAGTATCTATTTGCCATGGGTAGAAGAGCATTGTCTATCCGTGGAAAAAGGTCTAAAAGAAATTGAAAAAATCTGTGTAAATATTCCCCAATCGTTTTTTGGTGCAACTTGCCTAAAAGAATTGTTGGAAGAGAATCAAATTAAAAGTGAAATTACAAATGTAGAGAATATTGAAGTCCTGACAGATGGAAAAATTGTTGCAAAATATCATATTGGAAAAAAAGGAGAAAGAATCTGGGTTTCAACAAGAAACCATAGGAATTTTGAAGAGGTATCAGCAGAGGATATTTCAGAGAAACTTCTGTCAGGTTTCCTATTTTATAGCGCCATTATATCCGCTATTGGTAAAAATTTCCCTGTATTCAATATAAATACTATGATGGAAGTTGAAAGAAAAGTTGCTTTTGACGGAATTGAAAAAGTGGATTATCAATTTTCTGGACGGACGCATCAAGACGCTATAAAGAATTTTAATTCGCTTGAAATCTTTGTAAAGAAATATGATTCAAAGATCGTTTCCTTTAATAATGATAAAGCATATTTCAATTACAACCAATCTCCATTGCAGGTTATTACTGTACAAACAGAGGACGAAGAAAATTACTATTTCGCAGATATTTCTTATGAAAGGCTGGCACAATTTCTTGCAGAAGCAGCATTTCTTGAGATCCTAAAAAACAGTTATTCAAAAGAACTTTTACTGAAGCAACAGGAAAAAATCATATATAGTACCCAACACGATAAGACAGGAGAACTTTTCAGATTAGATTTGAATGAGTTAGAGGAATCCGACCTTATCAGTAGTTTACTGAATCAAGAAAAGCTATCAGTAAATTTCTATCTCCAGTCTTGTGTAGGTGGAGGGTATTACTTATATGTTGTAAATAACGATTCAGAGACACTAATTTTCCAAATCCCTGTAAGAACAGCTGCTCAGCTGACAACAGTCATACTGACTTGGATTAGTATGTATAAAAACGATGTATCTGTCAAAGAGTCATTCTTTAAATCTGTAGATTTAAATGAGTTCCGATTCAAGGAAGATGGTTCTTTAAATTGGAACATATCTATTCAAGAAAAACAAGTAAGCGGACAGCAAACTACTGTGGGAAAAATTCTCGATGAAAATGGTTTTGAATATGAACTTTTGGAGGTGGAGTAATGTCCATACAAACAATTGCAGCTACTACAATTCTGATAAACCAAAAGTATATTTTTATTCATTCATCACAGAATGACTCTTCCTTTTGTTTCAACTGCTATAAAGAGCGAACAAAAGAATTAAAATGCTATCAACAGTATTTCGGTTGGCTAGAGGATCAGCCAAACCAGCTAGAATCTGAATTAATCGCTATGCTTGTTCAGAAGCTTGAAAAAAGTAATGAACCGTTCCTATATGAGCTCAATCGGGATACATTGGAAATTCAGGCGAAAGCAACCTTCAAGCGAGGAGATTGTGAGTGTAATGTAAACACAAGTTCGAATCAGCCCATTGAATTGGATACGATTTTCGATCCAAAAGATAACCGACAACTGAGCTTTGAAAAGGTTCGGGAGAAAATTGAAAAAAACAAGAGGTTAATCTATGCGCATCCATCGTCGATTGTGAATGCATTAACGCGTTCAGGAGATTCCTATGGGACACCGATGGTACAGACCGAGGTACTGTATAAGGGGATTTCAATGCTTTCCTATGGTCGAACAGGGACTTTTGAAAAATCAAAATATATTTCTATTCTGGAATCGTTGGAGCGTTATGCTACAGCGTTTCCTTATAAAAAACAAAAAAACGCGATACGAGAAAAGGATTGTGAAATTATTGATCTTACGCTGAGTGAAGTAATGACACAATGCGATTATGGTAATCCAGAGAATTATACAGAAGATCAGCCTTTAAACTATGAAAAAGTTTGGGCATTGCACAGTGAAAAAGAAGTTTTAATTCCCGAGCAGTTGATTTATTACAATTCTCATGTTGTTTCTGATGAAAAGAGATATATTTATGAAAGCTCCAATGGTAGTGCTCTCGGTTCAACAGAGGCTGAAGCGAGTCTGCATGCGATGCTAGAACTAATTGAAAGAGATGCTTTTTTAGCTACATGGTATGGACAGATTCCACCTGTCAGAATTGATGAATCAAGCATTTATTCTACAAAAATACAGGCTTATCTAGAATCTCTCAAGCGAAAAGATATCCGTGTTCATTTGTTTGATATATCTATGGAAGTGAGAATCCCGACAATCTGGGTGTTATTAGAAAAGAAGGAGCCTAAGGAAAATGAAATGGCCTTCTATACAGCTGCAGCTGCCTCTTTTGACTTGGAAGAGTCTATAGAACGAGCATTGATTGAGGCTACAACAGCGATTACTGTTTTTACAAATGTATTCAATAATCAGGAATATCAGACTAGAAAAAGACAATTGTTGAAGAATCCTCAATCCGTTCACAGGTTGGAAGACCATTTGCTTCTTTATTCAAATAAGGAAATGAAAAATGCATTTAAATTTGCATTAGATACTGAAATGGTTTCTTCCTTCGAGCAATTAGAAGCAGGGTATACAACATATCAAGGGAAATTTTTAGAGGTTGTTCGAGCGCTTGAAGAGCAATTGGTCATCATCTCTGGTAAAGCGTATCGGGCTAAGACAGAGAATCCGAATTTATTTTCTGCAGGATTTGTGAACGTAAAATATATAGTACCTGGTATGCTGACGATGACCTTTGGACATCAAAATAGACGAGTCGTAAATCAGCGTATTGAAAAGGCTATTCAGTTTAAGAAGAAAGGGAAGTTAGATAAAGACTGGATAGAAAAGACACCGCATCCATTTCCATAAATGAATGGGAGGAATAAGGATGATTGATCAACATTATTTAGAACGATTCGGGGAGGATCGTTATAAGCAAACATTGTCTGCTGCAAAAATTGATGGAGATTTGTTGTTTAAAAATCATATAGATGTGATTGACATGAAATTTTTGAAAGAGCTTGGAAAAAGTGATGGCTGGAGTTCGATTATTTATGATCTCTACTATTATTTAGAAATGATACAACGGATAGATTTTTTCAGCAAATACTATTTCCACTCTTTTTCTCCAAAAGCTAGAAATATTGATAGTCTCAAATTGGTGTTTGTCCATAAGACACATATGTTTGTTTACAATGCATTAACAGACAAAATTTATGTGTATAAGCAAGAGTATTTTAAAGGATTGAATGCTGAAAAAGACTATCTAGTCATAGTAAATGATAATCGTCAGCTCCAAAAAATCTATGGTGATTTTTCAACGATGCTAGGTTTACTGAATACAGGCCACTATCTCTATAATCTTGACTTTGTTTTAAATGGTCATCAAATTCGGCATCGTAGACTAACAACGATTTCGTTGGAGAAACCACGTGAATTTGTCACAATTCCTCTTGTTTTAGAAATAGCTATGGATCAAGAATATCATTTGAGTACAGAAGATATAAAAGAGCAACCAGAAACAGAATTTTTCAGGAAAAGGGTATCGGAGCAAAATATTCGAGGTGACGCAGTCGTAAGAAAGATTTTGTCTGCTGATACTCATCGTCAGTTATTGAAGGAGTGTCAAGTAGCTGTGCAAGACTATCCTGAAATAGGTTTGTGGAGTTTTATAGATAATATTACTGATTTCAGAAGCGGGTTTTACAAGATTGGAGAAAAGTGTGAATTTATTCAACCCAATGAAAAATTTATGTATAAGAAGATGTTACATGAATATCAAGATTTCACTAATCTAGAGGGAATGAATTATTGGTTCTTCTTTACATTTGAAAATACGGGACAAGATTATGATGAAATGTTTTTGAAGATTGGTCATTTTGCTCAACGTTTATCCATTATTGCAGCGAAATATGGATTAGCTGCTCGTGGGATTAAAAATTATAATGACACTACAATAAAAGAGAAATTCAATTTAGAAGAAAATAAACAGATTGGCTACTCATTAAATCTTTTTAAGAGCTGGAATACAAGTCACAGTATATTTTTAAAATAAAGGGGAGTAGTAGTATGTGGATATCTAAACACTTATTCATTCATGATTATCTATTAATTGAGGAATTTTTAAAAGATTGTCTGTTGCCTTATTTAGATGAAGAAAAGGTTCGATATTTCTTCATTCGCTATTGGGATGGGGGTCCTCATATCCGATTGAGATACCAAACAGAACCTGAAGTAGCAGATAAATTTGAAAAAGATTTAAATCAATTACTGGAGAGATTTCATCAAAAGCATAAGAATCATACGTTCCAACCTATTTCATATGATGATGCGATTGTACAGACAGAAGGCATTAAACCAACTGCTCCATATCCGAATTTTTCAATTCAAACAATTGATTATGTACCAGAGCTTAACCGTTATGGGGGAGAGAAAGCGATGGGACTGTCCGAAGAAATGTTTGTACACTCGTCAAGATTTGCTGGGCAAATTATTCAAAAGCTAAACCGAAATCAACGTTATGTATTAGCAATTGATCTCATGTACCTCTGTACAGAAGTTGCTGAAGAATTAGGATATATTGAGAAGCATGAGACAATGTTCCTTGCGTATCGAGAAATATGGACACAATTTTCTAAGAATAAGACTTCGGAGAATTTATACAAAGTGATTAGCAACAGAATTAGTAGCTTGAAAAAGGGAGAACTTGCGACTGCAATCTATCAGCCGTATCTCAAGGTTTTTAAGTCATTGCTTGCCCAAATAAAACTATGTCAAACGACTTACGAGCCAGAGTACGCCTTTTATATAGTCATCTCTCATCTTCATATGCTGAATAATCGATTAGGCGTTTCTCCGGAATTTGAATTCATTTTCTCAGATGCTTTCCTTAAAGCTGGATGATTTCTTAAAAGGGGGAGTTTAATTTGTGGAACTTTAAAGGTGAGCGGAATATTGAAAAAAAATTCATGGATTATCATATGATGTCGATTAATGAACCTGAATTCACCAATACTCAAGTATATGCTCACAGACCGAGGGAAATACAGGGAAATGGTAATTATCCACTAATTGATTTGGATTATACAGTTGACCAAGAAAATTTATTTGAAAGAATTTTAGCTACAAGATATTCGGCAAGGGAACCATTCAAAGCCAAGGTAAAGGTTGATAGAAAGTTAATGGCACAATTTGCTCAATTGGCTATGATTGGCGGAGATAGAGAGAGTCGTACATACCCTTCCGGTGGGGCACAGTATTATGTCAACATTTACTTTTTATTCAACGAGCAATTGGTAGATATTGATTTAATAGAGCAGGGAAATATTATGCGGCTGAATAGTGATACTCATAAGTTATTGGTTAAACAATATCAGCCGTGGAATGAAATCAGTAACGTATTTATTCAAAAGTATCTTGCTAATACAGCACAGTTCGCTATTGCATTAAGTTGTGACATGTCGGAGATCTCTGGGAAGTATACAGATATCTCGTACAAGTTGGTGCAACAAGAGGCTGGACATATTGGACAGAATATTCAGTTAGTAGCGAACTATCTAGGATTGGAAAGTGTACCCTTAGGCGGTTTTTATGATATTGAGTTATCAAGACTTTTGAGAGATAATCAAACATCTTTGTATGCATTTCTTTTAGGCTAGAAAGGAGCTGAGATGGAATATGTATTGCTTAAAATTGAAATATCAAGTAAAAAAAGTCAACGATTTCTTTATGATTCAGGATTGTGTAACATTAGAAACCGTCATGGCTTTTAAAGTCAAAGATATGGAGTTTAATAAATTAAAAGAAATTGTCTATCATGGTATAGATGAAACAACAGACAGTTCGGAGAATAGGCTTGGGAAGCAACTGTTGGAAAAGGATTCTAAACTGTTTACTTTCTATGAAAAACAAAAATCTAGAGATCTTTTGAATCTAGTTAGAAGCTATACGGAATTCTTTACCCCGTATTTTATATCAACAGAAGCGATTAGTGAATACGTGATTTTTGCAGAAAAAATTATTGAGACGGGGAAAATATTTAACGTTCAAGTCTTTTTAGAAGATAAATTCCCAAATGTTCAAGAGTTTCTGGAAAAATCACCGTTTATTCAAACTGTATACGATGAGAAACAACAGAACAATATTGATTTGCTAATTGGAACACAAAAGAAAATTGTAGAGACAACTCAAATAGACTCTTTTGCAAACTATGTACTGGCATTGAGCTGTCAGGAAAATAGTTTGGAGATAGGTCCATTAATTAATACAACCAAATTCGAGATTCCTAAGTTTTCATTAGAAGGAGAGCAGAATGCAGCAATAATGCATCATGAAGAATTACTGATGTGTTTCTTCTTAGAGAGAATTCTATTTATTCAGTTATTCAAATTATATAATAAAATGCGGCAAAATGAATTTTTCCCAACTAGAAACAAAGTCTGTATAAATCGAATGGATCTCCAAGGGTACAGTGAAGCGGTTACACTTTATCCAAAATATTTAGTTGAGTTTGTATAACTAGGGTGGAACCACTCGAAAGTAATGAGTTAGTAGCTTGTATAAAATAAATCATGATTGTAAGGAAAATACTCATAACTGTGTATTTTCCTATTTTTTTTTAACATTTATGTAATGAAATGAATAACCTAATATACTTTTGATAATAATAGAGTAAAGAAGGTTATCCTATAATTGTAAAGAAAAACAAGGGAGGGGTAAAAATGGAAGTCTTGCTAAGAGGATTCAGAGAAGAAGTGTTGTCAGAATATATGGTTAGGAAATTAAAAAAAAGACATAACCTGACTAGAATTCAAGAGTTGAAGTGTAAATTAGGTATTGAAGTTTGCCTCATAAATATGGGTAAAGCAATTCCAGTTTATATGACAGCATTTTTACTTCATTCTATTTGGCTGACATTTATTTTTCACAGTGCTTATTTCTTGATAAGGCTAAATGCTAGAGGTATTCATGCTCAAAAAAGTAGTACCTGCACTTTAATAAGTGTTTTCCTATTCGGAATATTACCGATAATGGTACCAGATATTTCACTATCAGAACCGATTATCTGGATTGTTATTCTAGCTGTATATAGCTGTCTTTATAAGTATGCCCCCCAAGATACAGAAAAGAACCGCATTAACGATAAGGTGTTAAGAGCAAGGCTGAGAAACAGAGCCATTATAGGTTATTCGATATGTGTGGCAGTTATGGTTAGTACTAGTTCACAAGTAGTAATCAATCAAGTATTTTTTGGAAGTTTACTAGCTGTAATTTGTATCCTTCCAATAACATATAAAATATTAATAAATAAGAGAGGAAGATGAAAATGAAAAAAATTCAAAGAATGTTTACTGAAGGTTTAATCAATCTATTTATTGGAGTAGGTGCGTTAAGCGTGGAGAATTTCTGTTTGTTGTATAATTTTGAACCAGAAATTCCAGAGGAATTAAAGAAGTAGATTTTAAGCAAAAAGTATAAATTTACCTGATATTACAATTTACTGATCTATAGTATAATATATAGTGAAAGTTTACTATATAGAAATGAGGGGTCAGTGATTGACTATATTAGCATTCATACAAGTAGCAATTTATTGTATTTTGGTAAGCTTTGTTTTAGGTAAACGTTTCTTTCAAAAGGAAAATATTATTGCAGTCATCTTATTTAGTTTAATGATGGCCTGGCTATATCCTTATTTAGACATTTTTGGTTCATTATTAATATTTGCATTTGTTCTAGCTATTTTAAAGCATACCTATCGAAAATGGATACCTGCATTGTACGACGCATCAATTTTATTGATTGCTATGATTCTGATTGATCATTTAACAACTTTTATTATGGGAAAAGTCTTAGAGATTAGTACTGTTTCAGAATCAAATGAAACCATTTTTCCGGTGATATTACTTCATCAATTTATTACCCTAATTACTGGGCTTATCTTTATAACTTTTTGGAAAAGATTGAATATTCGGATTTTTGAAAAGGATGAGAATGACAGGAATTTACAGCGTATTTTAGCTTTCCTGGGGCTTTTTACATATGTGATTTATTTTACAATGATTGTGTATGTAAGATTAACGGGAAACCAAAATACGCTGGTATTGATGAATACCATGTACTTATTTATCTATTTTGCTATTTTTGCTGTCAGCTTGTCGTTTCTAGTATATACCTTCAGAAAGCAGTTTGAGATGAGGGAAAAAGAAATTGAACTAAACAGTATACAAATGTACACGGAACAGCTGGAAAAAAACTATTATGAAATGCGAACTTTTCGCCATGATTACATCAATATCCTGTCTTCTATGTCTGAATACATCACCAATCGTGATATGACAGCTTTAGAGAGCTATTTTAATGACAATATAATGCGTGTCAGTCAAGAGATTCGTGACAATGATTTTAAGATGAGGGGTTTGTCTCAAATTAAAATTCCTGAAGTAAAAGGTTTGGTATCCTCCAAATTGATTACTGCACAGGAAAAGGGGATAGATGTGGTTTTTGAATGTCCTAACGAAATACATGATCTGAATATGGATAGTGTACTGCTGTGCCGCTGTATCGGAATTATTTTAGACAATGCAATTGAAGCAGCAGAAGAAGTAGAAAAGGGGATGGTTCGAGTTGGATTTGTAGAACTTGAACAATCAGTATCCTTTGTGGTTTGGAATACGTTTAGAGATACTGGGCATAAGCTCTTTCAATATTTTGAAAAAGGTTTCTCAACAAAAGGAGAAAATCGAGGGTTGGGGCTGAATAGTCTGAAGAAAATGGTAGATCAAGAAAATAAGACACGGTTGGATACAGTGATAGAGGATAATTATTTTAAGCAGGAAATTGTAATTTTAAAGTGAGGGATCAAGATGATTGATGTTTTTATCTGTGAAGATCAAAAGGAACAAAGAGAAAGGATAGCCAGGTATGTCTCTAATTATATTATGATTGAAAACCTTGATATGCAACTGGTTCTAACAACCGCAAATCCAGAAGAAGTATTAACGTATATAAAAGAGAGCAATCGATCAGGTTTATATTTTCTTGATATCGACTTGAATCATGAGATGAATGGCATCACACTTGGCGCGGAAATCAGAAAAATTGATCCAACAGGTGATATTGTTTTTGTCACTACTCACTCCGAACTTACTTATTTAAATTTCATTTATAAGGTAGCCGCGATGGATTTTATTATTAAAGATGATGTTAATTCTATACAGAGCAAAGTTGTTAGCTGTTTGAAGGTGGCAAATGAAAGAAAGCAAGTAACAAACAGGACTTCTAATAAAAAATTTGTTCAGAGAATTGCAGATAAAATTATTAGTGTCAATTATGATGATATCATGTTTTTTGAATCCTCCCCATTACATAAAGTTGTTTTACATTTGGACAATCGCCAAGTAGAGTTCTATGGGAAGTTGAAAGATGTAGAGAAAGAGTATGAAGGCTTCATTCGTTGCCATAATTCTTTCGTAGTGAATATTGACAATATACAGGAAGTTGACTTTAAGAACAAAGAAATTCTAATGAAAAATGGGGAAATTTGCTATGGGTCTGCTCGAATGATTAAAGCTGTACAAAAAAAATTAGAAATGAATGATAGCGAATAAGAAATAGTGTAGAGACTCAATAAGAGCCACAAAAATTCTCTGCATGGATTTCTAGCAAAGCCATATAGCAACAATGGTTGTATGGCTTTTTGTTTTTATAAATAAGTTTAGCAGAAAAATTTGTCCATATTTAAGTGAGTAAATGATCAAAATATACATGAGCATCCAGTAAATAGATATACATAGGCTAGGATAAATAAATTAGTTGATCATGCAATAAATTTCAACTTTCTACAAAAAAAGTGTGCACAGCAATGAAACAATTGCATGCTTGAACTGAAAGGAGATAAAAAGAATATGATAGTTAATATTGCCCGGTAAATAATAGTCAACAGGCTAACATTTGCAGGGTATTTTTTATGATGATATTTACAGTAACTAGAAATTTTTATACTAATTGTCTTTAGTGCTAGTTAACAACTTGACAGATTTCTAAATGGGGAGTACCATACATTAGCTACTAAAAAAAGTTATTGTGAAGTAACATTTTTCTAATGCAATGCATTACAATACTTATAGTCTACGTTCATATACAACTAGATTTTTAATTTAATAAGTAGAAGGTAGGTGTAGTAATGAAAAATCTAGTAAGTAAAAAAGATGACCTATTCAACAACTTTTTAGGAATATATTTTATAGCTGTTTTAATGTTATGGATTAAAACATATATCACTCAAATAACACAATTTGAACTAGGTGTAGAAGGAGCTCTTCAACAATTCCTTTTACTATTAAACCCACTAGGATCAGCCATGCTGTTTCTAGGATTTTCGTTTTTATTTAAAGGAAAAAGAAAATATTCATCTTTAGTAATAGTTTATACTTTGATGTCTATTCTTTTATATGCCAATATTGTTTATTACCGATTTTTTAGTGATTTCATTACATTACCAACAATTTTCCAAACACAGAACTTTGGCGATTTAGGTGGTAGTGTTCTTTCTTTACTTAAGCCTTATGATATCTTGTTCTTTGTGGATGTTCTTGTCATGTTCTATCTACGTTTCTCAAGAAAAATACAAAAAGAAACTGAACGTGTAGGGTATAAAAAAGCAACGGCAATTATTGCATTAGCATTAGCAGTATCCATTGTAAATTTAGGCCTAGCTGAAACTAGTCGTCCACAATTGTTAACACGAGGTTTTGATAGAAACTATATTGTGAAGTATTTAGGGATGTATAACTATACGATTTATGATTCAGTAGAAACTATGAAAGCTTCTTCACAGAGAGCTTTGGCAGATAGTAGTGATACGACAGAAGTAATTAATTATACAAAATCTAATTACGCCAAACCTAATGCAGACTATTTTGGTGCAGCAAAAGGCATGAACGTTATCTATTTACATTTAGAATCGTTCCAAAACTTTCTTATTAACTATAAATTAAACGGTGAGGAAGTTACACCATTTTTAAACTCATTAACAAAAGATAAGAATACAATGTATTTTGATAATTTCTTCCATCAAACAGGTCAGGGTAAAACTTCAGATGCTGAATTTATGCTAGAAAATTCTTTATTTGGGTTACCACAAGGGTCTGCTTATATTACAAAAGCACAAAATACGTACCAGGCTGCTCCAAGCATTTTAAAAGATCATGGTTATACATCAGCTGTATTCCATGGGAATAACGGAAGCTTCTGGAACCGAAATGTGATTTATAAGTCCTTTGGATACGAGCATTTCTTTGATGCAAGTTATTATAATACTGGTTCTTCAGGTGATATGGCTGAATATGGTTTGTTAGATAAACCGTTCTTTGAACAATCACAAAGTCTTTTAAGTTCGTTACCACAACCTTTTTATACAAAATTAATTACAGTAGGTAACCATTATCCGTATAAAATGAGTCAAGATTTAGTAACGATTGATAAAGCGAATACTGGCGATGCAAGTGTTGATAATTATTTCCAAACAGCACGCTATGCAGATGAAGCAATCAAACAGGTCTTCAATCAATTAAAAGAGTCGGGCCTATATGATAATTCGATGATTGTTCTTTATGGTGACCATTACGGTATTTCAGATAATCATAATAGAGCAATGGAGCAAGTGATTGGCAAAGAAATTACACCTTATGAAAGTGCTAATTTGCAACGCGTACCATTATTTATCCATGTTCCAGGAATGCAAGGTGGAACTAACCATACTTATGGTGGCCAAATAGATCTTCTTCCAACGTTATTGCATTTACTAGGAATTGATACGCAAAATTTCATTCAATTTGGTTCTGATTTATTATCAGAAGAGCATGATGAAATCGTACCATTCAGAAATGGAGATTTTGTTAGTCCTACGATTTATTCAATTAATGAAAAATTTTATGATAATAAAACAGGTTTGCCTCTAGATGATAGTCAATTAGACTTTGCTAAGTCGATGAAAAACGAAGTAGATCATAAACTAAAATTATCGGATCAAGTCGTCAATGGTGACTTATTGAGATTCTATACACCAACAGGGTATACACCTGTAGATCCATCAAAGTATAATTACTCTAAAGACACTAAGAACACGACTGTAGAATCTAATTAATTGATTTTTAATGGGCAGTTTAAGAAAATATGGTGGATATTCAAAAGTTTAAGTAACTTATGATATCTTACCGTTTTCTTGAATTGCCTTTTTGTATGGGCTGTTTTGGAAAGAAGATAAAAAGGTGTTCTCTCTAACAGCTGTTTGCATAAGTTTATATGGTATTTATGATGGCTCGTGATACAGCAATTTGATGCATTTATTTACTATATAAAAAAACAGTAGGATGCTGTCCATTCAAAATTCACTCCTTGAAAAATAAAAAACACTCAAAATCTTATGAATACAAGTTTTTGAGTGTTTTTTGTGTAAAACAATTAAAATAAGAGATCACAGCATCCAAGTTCAAGAAAAAAATTAAATGACCTCTCCAATAAATCTTCCCACCCCTCTTAACAACCAATAAATTAATCTGAATGGGAATAAAAACAATTCAGGTATCAAAAATAGTACGTTAATAAATAATTCTACTAGAGGGGACTTTTTATAACTCTTTCTGTTTCTTCTCGTTTTCTTTTTCCTTTTTTGCCACCATTCGATCATGGAACTCATCCCCTTTTTCAATAATAGTTACTAACTTTACTTAAGTATATTTACGTTTCAAAGTTGTAGTTCGTTTCATTTTCTGACGATTTTGTTGAAATAAACATATGGTTTTAAGCTACTAGGGGAGACGGGCTGAAAGTAAATTTTATAAATAAAAAGGGTCACCTGACAGCGACCCTTTTGCGTTAGAATATGAGATTTCTTACCAGTAATGAAAGATGCTAAAAATTAATATTCTTTATCTACGAATGTTGCGCCTACAATAATGAGCAGAATAAATAGTACAACAATTAATACGAATGGTGAACTATTATTCTTACCATAGTCCATGCAATAACCACCGCCATACTCGTTACCATAGCCTCCACCATAACTTCCAGCATAGCCATGACCATAGCCGCCGTAACAACAATTATAATTGCCTGCATTTCCGTAGTATCCCATAAAGACCTCTCCTTTCTTCAATTTATTGTATGTCAAGACGTTGAAAGGAGAGGGGGTTTTCGTCTAGTCGATGATTCTATATTGGACAAAAGAAAACCGATCAAGAATGGCAATGGTGAATGGTAGCACAGATGAACTGATGTAGACCATACTCCATAATGGAAGCTTTCCTTTAAAATAAATCTTCTTAGATATTCTTTTTAGTAACAGTGAGTGATAAACCTAATAATAAATATAGGGAGCTTGCCATAATGGTACTATACAATAATACCGTGATAGAAGTAGGTGCCCAAACTTTTATAAATGTCCAATTTAAGCCGACAATATTTGGGACTATAAATATAGCTGCCATTAGCAAAGCAACAATTACTATATGGACAGAAATAAGGAAAATTCTCTTATAATTTAATGTTGCGACCTCACGTTGTTTTTTATAAAATCTTTGTGCAATTTTAAATAATAGATAACAGAATATTATACTGATTACGATGACGAAGGCACTTATAATAGTTACGATTTTATCTAGTTTTTGATAGCTACTAACATGTTGTCCTTGAACCGTTTTACCTTCCCATATATCCATGACACCTTGTCCAATCGCTGTCGTAAAGCTTGTATTCATATTGGCTAAAATAGCTACGCCTATTTGTTCATCAGGTTGCATGATGAAGTACGAGGTAAAGGTTGGGTTTTCACCAGCATGGTAAATGTATGGCTTTTTATCCTTCTCCACAATGGCCCAACCGTTTGCATAATAAGTATTGGTATCAAAAGGCTCCACTGTTTGATCTGGAGTATGTGATTCTTGTATTACATGGTTACTGATAGAATAGATGCTACTGTTCCCTAACTGTAATTTTAACCATCTCGCTATATCATTGGCGTTACTGATGACATAGCCTGCAGGGATATTGCCGCGATAGACAGGTGGTATGTATGGCTGTTCTTTCATCAGACCTATTTTATAACCAGAAGCCATTTTTGAAGAATGTACCTGGTGAATTCCTACAAAAGATTCATTCATACCAATTGGCTGTAAAATTTTTTGTTGGATATACCGATCAAATGGCTGTTTTGAAACTTGTTCAATTACTAATCCTAAGACATCATAATTAATTGTTGCATATTCAAAAGAACTACCTGGTTTACGATTTAGCTGTTGGTCCAGTAATGTTTTGACCGTTAGCTCAAGGGCGTTATCAGCCGTACTTTCTGGAATCCGAGTAATTGAATTTGAGGGAATTCCGCTGGTATGTGACAATAACTGCTGAATGGTAATAACCTGTTCCTCGCCATTAAAGGTTAATGTTAACCACGGGATATACTTTCGAACATCATCTGATCGTTTTAACAAACCTTGCTTTTCTAATTGTAAAATAGCAAGCCCTGTAAATGCTTTAGATGTGGACCCTAGCTCAAAAAGGGTATCAGATGTGACAGGCGTTTTTGTTTCTGTATCAGCAAAGCCAAAGCTCTTTTGATATACGGTTTCGCCCTTATCAACAATGATGACTGAAAGACCTGGGATTTTACTAATGTTTTGTTGTTCCTCAATAAATTGGTCAATTTTATGAATGGTATCCCTCGATGTTGCCTGTACTACTTCGGGTATGAAAGTAAAAAATACGAACATTACAGCCATCATCACGAATTTTTTTATGAACATTGTCATGTAGATTTTCTCCTTAAGATGTAATTTGTTTGTTTCAACATGGATTACTATAACAAGCAAATTATGGTCAAACCATCGATTAACATGACTATTTAAGGGATAACATGACAATTTCGTCACATCAAAAAGAGCTGCTCCTATATCAATAGGAGAGCCCTTAAAAATTTATTGAGTTAGCTCTGGTTCTGGAAGTACAACTTGCCCATTTATTGTTAGTTTAGATGCTGAGATTAGGATGTCTCTATTAGCTTCATAATAAGGATCTAAAATTTTGTAGAAGGCCTCCCATT
>NZ_DAMDAY010000009.1:55097-61291 GCF_032093475.1 Lysinibacillus sp.
CGCCAGCTTTTTCTTCTTCGCCATTTTGCTCAAGTTTCACGGCTTCTTCGTAGTGCTGTTTTAATTTAGTGTAATCTGATTGACTAATGTCGAATTCAATATCAGCCATATATTCTTCAAAAGAAATAGGCTCGTATTTAAAGTGTGAGTTTAGCATTTCGTAAAATTGCTCCCAAAGCTTCGTTGAAAGCTCTTCATTTTTCTCTTTGTCTGCTTTTTGAGCATCTTCATAGACCGTTTTTAGTTCTGCTAGTTCCTCTTTTGTTAATTCTACTTCGAAGTCTGCCATATATTGTTCAAACGTAAGTGGTGGATATAGTTCTGCGTAATAAATATCAAGAATCGAATAAATTTTATCTATTTTTTCTTGAGCTGCATCCATATTATCTTCTTTTACAAATTTTATCCATTCTGAATAAAGTGTTTTTAGCTGCTCTTTATCTTGTGCTTTAATAACGATATTTTTTTCAGCGAAAGCTGCTTCATTGATAAATTCCTCAAAGGGCTCTGGTTGCCAGTTTGCTAATTCATACGGTCTTGTAATGGCATTCATCGCCTCATAGATTCGATCCATTTCCTCATAATTCTCTTCTTTTTCAAACTTTTTTAAGTCGTTAAAAAGCTTTTCTAATTGGACAATCTCTTCTTTTGTTACCCCTTTAGGTAAACTTTTTTTGAATACGTCAAAGGTAAAGAAGTCTGAGTAATCTTTTAGAATAGTGCCCTCAACAGAAATTTCTTGACCTTCTACAAGCTTTAATTGCTCGATTTGCTTATCAGAGAACTTGTGTAAGCCAATGAAATAATTTTTTCCATCTGTTCCTTTCATAGTTAAGCCATAGCCATCAAAATATTTAATGGTCCCTTTTATTTGGTGTTCTATTTGAATTGTGACATTTTTTGTTGTTTCTACAGATGTCGCACCAGCCTGAAGCGGTGTTAAGACAGCCATTCCTAGTGTAAGCGCTGAAGCCAAAAGCCATGTTTTTTTAACAGGTTTTTTCATGTTTATCCATTCTCCTTTAGGTTAACTTCTGTTACCAATTATTAGACGTTTTACCAATTTAAAAAGTTTTAACTTTTTAGAAAAAAATTTAATTATTTTAAAAAAGAATTAAAAAAACTCATGTCATTTATCGAACATTTCCTCTAGCAGTGTAACTATGCCCTCTGGACAACAACTAAATGAATAATATGATTGGCCTAGAAAGAGAGGCTATAACAAATATAAACCGATAAAAAATAAGACTTTCTATTGTTGATGATAGAAAGTCTTATTTTGTACAAGTTAGGCCATTATTGCAGCTGATTCTCGGTTTGATTTAGGAGGGACTAAATCTTTTGGAATCAAAGCTTCATATGTTTCACCACCGAGACGTTCCACTAATTCTGCCTTCGCATTTTCGATCAATGTAGGATTTTCTAGCGCAGAAATGGCTGTACAAGCAATCGCCTTTCCAGCTAGCATCGTCGCCTCATGAGCATAGGATGATTTTCCTTGTGCGACTGCCTGCCATGTGTGGAATGGTGTGCCAAATGCCCATGTAGCTGTCGAGCATTGAGCCGTTGGGACATTCCAGCTAACATCTGCCACATCTGTTGAGCCACCCATGAAAAATGGTTCTTCTGGAAGTGGTGCAAGAAAATCAATAATAGGTCGGTCAACAAGCAGCTGTGCTACTTCTTTTCCTACTTGTAAAGCAGCTACCTTCTTTTCCTCTTCGGATAGCGTGCTATAGATGTCCTTGGCAAAATGAATATCATTTTCTGTTAATTTTGCACTACCCAAATCCTGCATATGCTGATGCATCACTTTTTCCAATGTTTTATTAGGGATTAAATTATGACAAGAGCCAACAATTTGCTCTTCTACAGTTGTTTCAGTCATTAAAGCAGCTCCTTGTGCGCAATTGAGGACACGCTTATATAAGTCCTTGACTTGATTTGGTTTAGGTGCTCGTATCAAATAAGTCACCTCAGCCTCTGCTTGTACTACATTTGGTGCAACGCCCCCTGTATTTGTTACGGCATAGTGAATTCTCGCTTCATCTACAATATGCTCACGTAAATAGTTAACACCAACGTTCATTAACTCTACGGCATCCAATGCACTTCTCCCTAAATGAGGGGATGCCGCAGCATGGGAGCTACGTCCTTTAAATTTAAAAGTAGCATTAATAACGGCATTTGCTCTCGCATGCATAACAGTGTTAATCGTTCCTGGATGCCATGAAAAAGCAACATCTACATCTTTAAAATAACCATCCCTTGCCAAAAAGGATTTGCCATAGCCACTTTCTTCAGCTGGACAGCCAAAGTATTTGACAGTTCCCGTTAAGTGGTTATCTTCTAAGTATTGTTTAGTAGCGATGGCTCCAGCAAGTGCCCCGACACCTAAAAGGTTATGACCACAGCCATGGCCATTACCATTCGGAATGATCGGTTCATAGTTCGCACTCCCTGCCTGTTGGCTAAGACCTGCAAGTGCATCATATTCACCAAGAATGGCAATTACCGGTTTCCCATTTCCGAAGGTACCAATGAAGCCTGTTTCAAGGTTCGCAACACCTCTTTCGACATGAAAACCTTCATTCTCTAATGTTTTACATAGTAAATCAGCGGAGCGTACTTCATCAAATCTTGTTTCAGCATAGTCCCAGATGCTATCGCTTACATTTTTGTACAGCCCACTTTTTTGATCGATATAGTTTGCAATTTTTTCAGTTAAACTCATAATCTTTCACTCCTTAGTCAATGATCTCGTTTATGGAAGGGGGATTGATAACAACTGTTTGTTTAGTTGGACGAATCATGAATAATGACACAGCACACACAATGGTAAAGCCAATTAACATAGCAAATGCGGGACTATATGAACCACCGAAAGCCTCCACTAAAAATCCAATAAGCATAGGTGTTAGTACGCCTGCAAATTGTGCACCGGTATTAATAAAGCCATTTGCCGTTCCTACAACTGCCTCTGGTAAGATCTTCAGTGGCACAGAGGTAATTAAAATAATATTAAAGGATAGCATGACGGTTACAATACTTTGACATATTGTAAAGACTAGCATGCTCGGTGCATTCGCCATGAGTAAAAGACCAATACCTGCAATAATAGCGAAAATTCCTGCTACAAGTTTATCTCGTCCTTGAGGCATTTTATCTAGAATATAACCGCTACACAGCATTGCAAAGATTCCTACAAACGGAGGAATGGCTGAGTAGATACCGACAGCAGTCAACTCCAAACCCCTTACTTTAGATAAATACGTAGGCATCCAAGAGGTTAAGCCCCAGTTCACTGCATAAATACTAAAGTAGGCAATAAACAACTTCCATATCATAGGTGTCTTTAAGACATCCCTTAATGGTGCTTTTGAAGTTTGTGTTTGTACTTGATGGATAGCTGGTATTTCTTTTTCCTTCACTAGGAAGAAGAAACAAAGTGCAACAACGATACCGATGGCCCCTACGATATAAAAAATATCTCGCCAGCCTAATGCCAGCATGAGATATGTTCCTACAATGGGTGCTACGACGCCCATAATGGAGCCGGATGTTAACATTATGGACATAGCTTTACTGCGCTCATCGACAGGAAACCAATTGGCAATACCTTTTGAAGCAGCAGGGAAATAGCTACCTTCACCAACCCCGAACAGGAATCGAATGACAATGATAGAAAGGAAAGACCAGGCAGCTCCCGTTAATACGGTGAAGATTGACCACACTAAAATGGTTGAAATGAGCACTTTTCGATAGCCGAAGCGATCGGCTAACCAGCCACCAGGAATTTGCATTAAAGCATAGCCTGCAAAAAAGCTACTTAAAACAATGCCAGTTAATGCTTCAGTTAATTGTAATTCCTTTGAAATATCAAGAATGGCAAAGTTTATGATGAAACGATCAAAATTCCCTAACGACCATCCTAAAAATAACATGGCTATAACAATATATTTTGTATTTCGAGCTTTAGTTGTTGCTGTCATCGTTTGTCCTCCTAGCTATAGTAAATTTGGTTATATTGCAAAGTATAAAAAATTTAGACTTTTCTAACAATGTATGTTTTCATATAATAAAGGCGTTAAATATAGATATATATACATAAAGGGTGAGGTATATCGTGATGCTAATAGTAGATAGGCTACAACAATTTCTATCTGACTTTTGCAATCTTTCGCAATTTCAGGTATGGAAAAATATCAATGAGGATCGTTTCTCTCTTGTCATTTCTCAGGGGATGGAAGAACAACTGGCGCCTTCACATGACAAGAAAAATATAGACGTATATGAGTATCAATTTCAATTCCATGAAAAAAGACAATTGGTCTTACGGCTCCATAGAGCACTATCAGCTACGGAAAACCAAGCAATCGAAACATTACTTCATGCTTATTATTTGGAATTAATGTTAGAAAAAGAGCAATTTATTCGAGACAAAATGATGGAAAGTATACGGGAAATTTCAGTACTAAATGATATACACACATTGTTGACGAAGATTTTGGAGAATGCGCTATCGGTTATACCGTCTGCAGACTTTGGAGTTTTATGGATGTATGATGAAAGTGAAGCTGCACTTGTACCAAAGGCTTGGGTGGGGGGACCTGGTGAGGACATTAAAAATATGCGCATGAAAGTTGGCGAAGGGATTATCGGAAAGACTTTCAAAGATAACAAATCTATGATTTTAAATTCGTATACAGACGTTTTAAAAGCCTCCTCTTCTGTGACAGAAGAGAATTTACGTCATTTATTAAATGCCTATACTTTTGAATATTTACAATCGGTTATTGCTGTTCCAATTGCTGTAGAAGAGCAGACATTATGTGTGGTTATTATTTATCAAAATGGAGAAAATGCCTTACTAACTATAGAAGATAAACAACTGTTAGAAAGCTTTTCGGATCAAGTATCCATTGCACTTACGAATTCAAAACTATTTCAGAATTTAAAACTTCAAAATGAATTGCTACTCCAACGGGATCAAATCCACCACACCTTTATGAAACTTTCCTTGCAAAATGCAGGTATGCAAGTCATTGTTAATGAAATAAGACATATATTAAATTTACGCCTCGTTATTATGGATTTAATGGATGATTCGATTTATGCAAGTCCACGTCATTGGATTGAAAAGGGTGATTTGTTCCGTTTTGTACATTTAACAGAAACGCCAGCATTTTATTCACTTGAAGTAGAGAATGAGCAAGTTGATTACTATATTCAGCCTATCATCGGTGTTGGTCAAATTCTTGGTTTACTGCTTATCGAGATCAATGAACAAAAGCTAGAATCGATTCACAAATTAATTATTGAACAGGCAAGCTCCATTATTGCACTAGAGCTGATACGGAAGCAAACAATAGTAGATTCGTTTTATAAAAAAACACATGATCTTTTTCATGATTTTTTAACGTCTAAGGACCCTGGGCAACTCATTAAAAAAGGGGAAGAGCTTGGTATTCAGTCAAATGCCAATTATGCTGTCGTTTTAATTCAATTATCTACGGGCACAGATATTCAAGCAATGGATATGCAAGTACATCTGTTGATTAGTGAAATTAAAAAACATTTTCAGGATCATGCCCCAATAGTGTTTGGTTTTGGTCATAAAATAACGGTCCTTTGCCAATTTAAACGTATAGGTAATGAGCTACTACACCTCGTGCAGCAATTTCAAGGAAGCTGGGAGAAGGTTAAAAACAATTCATTGAAAATTGGAGTTGGTACATTGTATTCGGGGATGGATCAAATAGCAAAAAGCTATAATGAAGCAGATAAAGCACTGTCGTTTTTAATGACCCGCCAGCGCTGGGGTATCATGCATTATCAGGAGATTGGTGTGAATCGACTATTTATCCATCAAACACAGGAGGAACTTCTAGGTTTCGTGAATGAAGTGTTCCTACCGTTACGAAACGAGAAAACAAAACATCACCTACTAGAAGAAACCTTGCTTATGTATATAAAGCAAAATGGCTCTGTAGGGGAGACTGCTAAACAATTACACATTCATGTCAATACTTTGTATCAGCGATTAAGAAAAATCGAAGAAAAGTTAACGATCTCTTTTCAAAATGCAGATGATGTATTAAGGCTTCAGCTTGCCTGCTATTTAAAAGGGATGGTACATTAAATCAGAACCACCAGTCTAACTGGTGGTTTGCTCTACGCGTGAAACGCTGGGG
>NZ_DAMDAY010000010.1:0-50768 GCF_032093475.1 Lysinibacillus sp.
GTTACTTGTTGAACTAGTAATAACAAAAATGCGAAAAGTGATACTAAGAATGGTTTATGCTTTAAACGTACTTTCCAGTTGATTTTCATTTGTTAATTCCTCCTAAAAGATGTGTTTTTCCATGCGATCCATACGGCCTTCAAGTGATGTTAAGCTTTTGCTTATTTCACGCATTGCATTGGCTTGTTCCCCTTGTGCTTCTGTTAATGTTTCTAAGTTTTTTAATAGTCGTTCTTCACGCTTATTGGAATTCCAAAATACATAAACGACCAAACAAATACACAAGATTGACCACACCACCTGTGAGTTTGCTATATGACTTGCTGCCGTTACTGCGGATACAATATCCATTCGATCACCTAACCTTTGCCCTTTTTTGTGTAAATAAAAAGCCATGAGAAGCATTGAGATTCAGTACAACGTACTATTGCCCATCTCGATTGCTCTCATAGCATAATAAAAAGCACCCTCGACTGAGAGTGCTTTATTTTTAATCATCTTAAAGGATTGAACGATGATGGTGAATGAGATATTTTGTTGAATACTCCGTAGACGTGACCGCATTCACTACAATATACCACATCAAACCAATCATCTCCGCCTTTCGATTTCTCTTCGCTTCCTTCAGAGACGATATTTTGTAATCCTACCACTCCACACTCAGGACATTTTGGTTCTGCCATTAATACCCCTCCCTTCTTTATCCTATAATTCGACAAAAGGAAAGGATTTCCTTCTATTAATGACAAAAAATAAAGCTAGTCCATGACTGCGTTTACCTTCTAACCTCACCACTAATTTGTGATAGTTCCTGCTTAATTTTTTGAATCAATGTGGGTCGATTATTCCCAAAAGTAGCCTCTATTTCAAATCCACCAACCTCATGAATCTCTTTTATATCAGTTATTCGAGCATCCATAGTAACGCCCCATTCCATGTTTTGAATCGTTGGTATATCGCCAAGATCATAGTCTTTTTGATAAACAAAAGGACTATTAGTTAAGATCTGACCTTCTAGATATTCTTCTTGAATTAATTCGGCCAGTTGTTGTTTCCCACGATCTGTTAATGCCTGTACAATAACTTGCTCTGGTAGTGGTTGGTCGTCATCATCGGTTTCTGCTACATCCCTAGCATCTATAAAGACTTCATGGCGGTTTATTCCTGTGCCAGCACCTGTCGCTTGGACCTCGATTACACGCCTTTCAACGCCCTCGCCTTGCCCAGCAACGATTGCTACATTTTTATAGTTTATCTCGCTCTGTGTGTATTGTAACGATCTCAAGCTATCAAACTGTGGACTGAAAATCACAGGTGGATTAACTGATTGTCCAGATATTAAGCTCTTGCCCTCCACAACATCAAAGACCCACTTCTTATTTCTTATATCTAGTGTGACATCCCAACCTAGACCACTGGCAATTGATAACGTACTCACTTCTTCGGCTACATTTTTAAATCGCGATGAATAAGTAGTATGGGCACCTCTCTGTAAATCAGGAGCTATAACAAGTTGAGGTATTTTACGCCTTGAATCAACCGGATTCACTAAATTATTATTAACGTAATGTTTCATAATCGTTTCAGAACTACCCGACTTGTAATCATAAGCAGTATGAGTTGGTGGCATTGTAATTCTCTGTGCAACAACTGATTTAAGAGCATAACCTTTAATAAGCCAGTTCTCTGTAATCTTGCCATTTTCATCTAACTCAATTTCACGGTGCTTAATTATAAAAACCTTATTCAAATCAGTACCGATAAGAATAAGGTTATCTTTTAATAATGTATTTGCGTATTTCATGTAACGATTAATACGTAACTCAATTGCCCCGATGCCATGCCATGAACGATTAAAAAACATGGACTCATAGTTGTCGATTTCAGCTAAGATGTCCATGTTTAATGACAATATTCTAATCGGTTTTTTCATTGTTTCACCTACTTTCTGACATAAAAAATACACCTACAATAGTGGTGATTCTTGTTCAGCCTTTTTGATAGATAGTGTTGTATCATATTCTTCCTGTGAAATGTAATTTTCAACTAACGCATTATCAATTTCTCCTAAACTGAAGGTAGTAGCTGCATGCGTCTTTACTGGATCATGATAATCAGTTGGAATAGTAGAAAAAGATCGATTACCATATTTAAATATATTTACTGCATATGCTTTAGTTAGAATTGTATTTGTTGCCATCAAAGACCCACTCCTTTAATTTAATATTGTTTCCATAAATTCAAGCATCATTGCGTTTGTATTTGCAAGCTCTTGTTTCAAAGTTATATTTTCTTTAACTAAATCATCAAAAGTCTTTTTTTGATAATAATCTTTTAGATTAGCTAAACCATCTGGCACTTTATCTCCATATGAGTATTTGTTACCTTTTTCATCAACTAAGTACCGGTTGATCTTCGGTCTATATTCACTTTTTTCTTCCGAAACTTCTTCTAAATAGACTAAGCTATCAACCACCAATACCCCTACAATATTGTCATCAAAATCTCTAAAAATATCATTCTTACAAATTAACGAAGTTGGTGTTACTTCGACAACATCATTAGAAAATAGATGAATGGTATTGTCTGCCTTTAAATAAAGAATTCCTACATTCATTTATCCTACCCCCTATAAAATTTGTCCACCATTCGTTATTTTTTGCGGTGTTGTTGCTGTCAAAGTGTGATTACTTTTGTGTATTGTTGAACCATAAGAATTCAATCCCAATGTATTCCCTGACCCCTTCATTGCATCAAGAAATATTTTCGAACCATTATCCGCTAGCAAAACTCCGTCAACACTTGTACAATTTGACACAGAATTATTTTGCATAAATCCATTGGACTGACTAATATAAAATGCACCCGATGCTCCAGCTGCTGTTCTAGTCAATCCGAATATCGTGAATTCAAAAACCCTATAAAGGGCAATAATCATTGTAAAAGCAAAATTATTAAGTTGCACCCTATCGCATTCTGTAATATTTATGACTGGTATAATAGTATTCACTCCAGAACCAGTTATAGTGATTTTAGCACCTCGAAATCCAGTAATATTAACGGAAGCATAATTTCCATTCGCAACAGTTATAATTATTTCTCTGCCTATATTCAACTTTTTGATATGATCAACTGCATATTGAATGGTTTTGAATGCCCCTGTACCTGTTGAACCTCCTTGTTCTGGTGTATCTTTTCCATTTGTACCATCTACATAAAACCATAGTGTAGTAGTATCGTAATTCAAGTTTGGTACATCAAGTTTAAACTCTTTCCACTCATACCATATTTTAAAGTAATCATCATAATATCTTTGTAGTATTTTAGAATTATCATTAGAACTGCTAGTACTAGGAATGAAAGCAATTTGATAAGGTCTTTTCGCATAACCTCCCGCGTTCATAACTTGCAAAAAGAACATTCTGTCAGAAGGCAATGTGCCTCTAGTTCCCCACGAACGATTCCCCCAATAAAATCCAGTTTTGAAAAGAGTATCAATGTTAATTCCATCTTGATTAGGATTTACTAGATTTGTTGTGTCCCAAACAAATTGTTTGTCATTAACTTGATAGTCAATTAATTCTTCCAAAGCAGCATTATCAAAGTTAGGCAAGATTTTACTTCCTGCCCACGGACAAATAACATCTATACCACGTTCATCTGTAACTGCATTAGTAGAAATAAACGTTTGTCCTCCATTTATTCTTACCTGTGCTAATGAAATTTCATATAAGTTAGGAGTTTGTGTTAAAGCTGGTGGTACCGGATTTGCACTTGGTACTCCTTTTTTGATAAATGCTTTTACATAACGTGCTTCGGTGCTTAAATCCATACGAATAACGATACGGTCAATACGGCTATTTCCTAATGTTTCAGTATCATGAGTCAACTCCTTGAAGCTATCGTTTTCGTAATAACGACCAAGTAAAAATGCAATACCAGTATCAATTTTAGTAATCATGTTTGAACCATTTGCAGTTACCTTAAGTTGATTGCCAGCGCTTTTCATCAAACCTGTGGTAACAAGTGCTTTGAAGTAATCTGTAAACTCTTGTGCATCATACTCTCTATCATAGGTGACACCATCTTCTTGTAAGACAGCATCAAAAAATCTATATTTCTCTGCCATTTATTTCACATCCTTTATACACTCAAATATCTATGCTTGTACTCTACATAAACCTCTGGATTACCACCCTCTGTAATAAACCCGAATTTGGTTTCTCCGACTTCTAGTGAGAAGAATGTAGACTCTAAATCAATGTAGTGAAACGCATTTTCTACAACCCCATCAGGAGCTACAATTTCCACTCGCTTATTGCCAAATGACGTATCTAAAACTAATTTATATCCTGGTGGTATTGTCCGATTTACCTTTATAAACTCGCCTGTTGTTACATTAGTGATCTTTGGATTTATGGCTGCACCCCTAAATTCCACAATAATTGGAGTTGGAACGTCACCTTTGTTTATGAGGATACGAGAATCACCCCTTGTCGCAAAACGGACTGGAAATCTGAACTTAAAACGAAAATTACCTACGAAATCTTCCAGCTTGTAGTTTTCAGCAATAATATCTTTCCAGTGTGGATCAGGTGCAACTAATTGTATTAATGCCTTTTGGAATGTTGCTTGTCGATTATCACTACCATCAGGGAAATTAGGTAAAGCAGTAGCAATAGCTTTTATTTCTCGTACCCCTGAATCACTGATATATCGTAAGGTTCCTGCCTTTAATCTTGGATTAAATATTGATGCAACTTTTCTACGTTTCGTCTCTGTATCCTCGGTATCGCTACCTATGATTTTAATTTCAATATCGATATATCTAGGTTCTAAAGCAGTATCAATTAATGTTGCACCATCTTGGTAAGGGGCTTTCTGCATTTGTATCTCTGCTTCAACATCACCTAACCCAGTAATATTAACCAAGCGAAAAGGGCGACCATATAGTTCTATGGTTTCGCCCTTCGAGTTGATATATTCTAATTTGAATTTGTACATACTGCCCTCCTAATTAAATTCCATAGCCAAACGGCGAAGCATTTGCTCTTGTTTGCGAGCTGCTTCACTTGGTGTAGTTGGGGTTTGGTTAAAATGATTTACTATTTGTGGTGCAAAGCTACGTCTATTGTCATTTGATACATTGCTAGATGAAGTATTAACAGGTGATCGTGTACTCAATTTACCTAAGTTTGCCCGAACACCTCGTAATGGATTAATCACTGTTGGTTTAACTAGCTCCCCTAGTTTTTCAGAAGCTCTTGCGATTATTCCCTCGTTTTTATCAATACCAACAATAAAACCTTTAGCCATATTACCAGCTACGAAATCACGCATCCAACGTGATGGTGAATGAATATCTAAAGCACTTTGAATTGTACTTTTAATCGTGTCTGCTATTTGTTTTGCTTTTGATTGTAATGGTTTTTCCATTGAAGATAGACCATTTAATAAACCTCGACCAGCATCCACCCCGACTTGTTCAAGTGAGGATAACTCTGTAGAAGTAGTTTTAGTCAGTGATTTTATCTTTGTAGTCCATTCTTTTTGTAAAGAATCTAATTGTTTATTAGCTGCATCGCGTAATCCTTTGATTTGCTTTTCGGTATCATTTTTCATACCAACATGTTCTTTTTCAGCTACTTCTCTAGCCCATTTAGCCTTTGTACGATATAGCTCACTATATTGAGTAAGTTGTGCATCGGTCATGCTGTTAAGTGCCACAAGCTCTGGTAAAGCGTTTGGACCCATTTCACGTAATTCAGCTAATAACCCTTCATCAATAGCTCTTGTTGCTAAATATTCGATCTCTCGTTGCCATCCTTCAAAATGAACAATCTGGGACCTTAAATTATTCATGAGTTCGTCGCCAGATCGGTTAAGTTCAACTACGAATTCATCAAAGAGTCCTTTAGTGTTTTTTAAGGTAGCTTCACGTTTTGAAACTGAATCTTCATAAGCTTTATTTAAAGCTTCTTCACTTTTAGCGAGATCTTCGTTAATTTTAATAATTTGATTTGAGTATTCGGAGTTAATAGCTGTGATTTCTTTATTCACAGCCTCTACAGCTTTCTTGTATTCTTGCTGTGCTCTAATACGTTCGGTAGTACCTTCGGCAAATAATTCAAGTGATTGCTCCCAAATCCTCGCTTCATCCAGTAAAGAAAGTTCTTCCAAAGACTTTTTATCAGCAACATAGTTTTTGATAACTTCTAAATACTCTTTTTCGGATTTTTCTACAAGAGCTTTGTATTTCTTTTGAAAATTAATTTCAGATTGCATTTTATTATCTTTGTATGACGCTTCTAATAATGCAATCTCTTGTTGTTCTTGTTTTGTTAATTTACGTTTCTTTTTAGCAGCATTATTATGGATTTTGTATATCTTCTCAAGCGTTTTCTCATTTTTATCTTCATTCTTTCGGTTGAACTCGTCTAATAGATTTGTGTATTCTTTCTGGTATTCATCTGAAACAGCAAGAATACCGTCACCAATACTCTCCATGGCTTTTTGTACTTTTGGGCTTGATTGTTCCATACCGATTACTAAACCTTCACCAGTCCATAAACCGATTTGTCTCATTACACGAGATGGAGAATGAATACCCAAAGTACTTTTAATAGTATTGGTAATTCCATTACCAATCGATTTTACTTTTTCCCAAACATCTGATGCTAAAGATCCGATACCATTAATAAGACCTTGAATTACGTTTCTACCGATTTCGTAAAGATTTACACCGTTTTTTATATAATCAACAGCTTTTGACCACAAATCTGTAATTGTGGTTTTAACTGTTGTCATGATTGATTTTGCACTATTTAAAAGACCATTAAACTTAGAAACAACCTCATCCCAAATACTCTTAGCAGTTTTAACTACTGCCTGTTTCAAAGCATTCCAAATGGTTTCTCCAGTTGAACGTAAGTTGGTGAAAATACCCTTTGCACTATTAAATAGATTCGTAAAATATGAGGCAACCTTAGTAGCCATTTCACTTGCAAAACCACTAACTTTAGAGCCCATAGATGAAAACACCTTGGCTATGTCATCCCACATACCCTTAATGATGTTCCATCCTGCCTTAGCAAAATTAGTGAGTAATGTTTTTAACCCACCAACAAATGAGAGTGTCATCCAGCCAACAATTAGGTCGATGGCACCTGAAAAGAGCTGTTTGATACCTTCCCACATTTTGCTGAAATCACCAGTGAAAAGACCACTAAATATTTTGATAGCACCCATAATAATATCAAGTGCGCCAGTAATTACTTGTTTGATTGCTTCCCAAACTGTCTCAATGATAAATTTCACTGCTGGCATAATAAACTCAATCACTGACATTATGCCTTTAAATGCATTCGTAACAGCTTCTAAAATCTGACTTCCGTTTTCATCGAAAAACTGTTTAATTTTACCCCATGTTGTAACAATGAAATCAACTGCACTTGTTAAAATCGGCATTATTACATCAAGCAAAGCATTAAACGTATTCTTAACACTTTCTAATATGGATTGCCCATGTTCATCCCAAAATTTTTTGATCGTTGCTAATTGAGATTGAACGAATGATATTACTTCACCCAATACATTTTTAATCGTTGTTACAACTGTATCAAAGGCCGTCTTAACAGTTGTGATTACACTTGCGCCGTGCTCATCCCAAAAAGCCTTTAAATTCTCTAGCCCAGTTTGTACATATGGCTTAATAGAATCGATAGCTGCTATTACGGCTGTTTTAATCGAATCAAAGGTGCTAATGAAGGGCGCTGGGTCAAACCCTTGGATAACCTTCGTTAACAACTTGATGCCTTGGATAGCAGGCTCTAAAATAGGACCACCTAATAATGTTTTTAGGTTTTCCCATGCTTGTTTTAAGTTACCGACTTGGTTTTCTAAACTATCAGATTCACGAGCTGCTTGTCCAAGTGCTCCAGATAGTTTGTTACCATCCTCGACCATTTGTAAGAGCGTTAATTGCTTCTGTGCTTCTGATAAATCGTTAAATGACTTACCATACAACTTATTAGCTGCCGCATTACGTGTTGTTTCTGTTGAAGAAATACCTAATGCCGAGTCATTTTCATAGTTACCTTTTAAATACGACTGTAAGCTTTCTGTAACTTCCTCAATTGATTTATCGTAGAATGCTGCGCTATCTGCTGCGGCTAAAGTAGCTCGTTTTGTTAAATCTAATGCTTCGGCAGTATCGGAACCCGACGTTTTTGCAAAGGCAGCCATCATTGTAAAACTGCCCTTTAATCGTTCTGGTAAAATGCCTGTTTCTTCCGCAATACTATTCAAGCTACTTGCGGCTGTTTTCTTCAAATCACCGAATACTTGATCAAATTGAGCATTTAAAGCTTGAGCATTGGCTGCCGCCTTTACAAGTGGTGCGGCTAGACCTCCGATAGCTGCTCCTATACCAACTACTGCCGTAGCTCCTACGGCTGCAATAGATGCTACTGTCTTTAATCCTGACCCTACTTTGGCTAACCGACTACTACCATTGCTATCTAAATCATCGAATTGTCCATTTATATTAGCTACGCCACGTGCAACACTACCATCATCTAAAACGACATCAATGACAATGTTTCCATCAGCAGCCATAATAATCCCCCCTCACACGCTAATCGCTTGCTTGGGGTTCTGGACCCTCTAATTTTTTGTATCTAATTTGTTAATAGTGCTACATCGAGGGCATTTGATTTCTGCTTTACCCTCTAACATGCCTAATTTACGGTCGCATTTAATGCAACGTACCGTTTTCAAAGTGACCACCACCTAATAAAAAAGAAGCCTATCAGAGAGGCTTCAATGCATATGCTTTCTTCAATTCTTCGACTTCTTTACGGTACTTACCTGACCCCCTGCCTGTTGGCAATGGCATTTGACGTATTTCAATTACCTTTTTAAACTTGGTATCTTCACGCAATCCGGATAACAAAGCCTTAAATTTGTACCAATGTAATTTACCCTGTTGTTCGATTAAATCTATACCGTAGTCCTGCATAAATGAGGCGTAAATGTATTCAGCATCTTGACGAATATCATAAACAGTATCTTTAGATTCATCTTCTTCTTGACCAGGCATTAAATTTCCTAATAGATCATATTCCAGTTCTTTTTCATCATCAAAACCTATTAATGCGAAATAGGCTTGATTAAATATTTCTGCCTGTTCCTCTATAGGGCAATCTAATGGCTGGTCAAACAACATTTCTATACCTGTTAGAATTTGTGTAAGGTCATCCAGCTCATTGTCATTTAACATGTCAACAAGCCTCAAAATATTGTCAAATGACATATCAACCTCATATAAACGGCCATTTATTTCTACAGAACTAACTAACTCATCTGATAAAGAAAACATGTTAATCGCCTACTTTTTTCTTCTTTTTCGAGTTACCTTTATTTTTGGCCTTTAGATACTTTTGAACCTTTTCTTGCTGTGTCATTCCGTTTAATGAACTGAATTCTTGAGTGATACCTTGTAACAACTCAAATAATTGTCGTGTACATTCGATCGTTGAAGGTGTTTGGTTGTAAATCTTTTTAAATGCACCATCACCTAAGAGTAAATCAAATCCCTTTTTCAAGGCTTTCTTAGCACCTTCATCATCACCTTCTTTGATGTTGCTAATTTCATCAACCACCTTTTGATGATTGCCTAATAAAGCCTCAATTGATTCATCTGATGTATCAAAGTTAAACTGTAAATCTCCGATAAACACTGGAATGCCTGTTTGTCTTGTTTGAATTTTAATAGCCATTTGTTTTCCCTCCAAATAAGTAAATTAAAAAGAGAGCATTATTCAATGCCCTCTCCTGCTGGTTCTTCTGGTTCTGTTCCTGTATTGCCCGATTCCTCGGGCTCACTAGGGTGTTACTGGTGCTGGGGTAATCTTCGGTCTACTATCCCAAGAAATTGAACATCCGAAAGTAGCATACTCCGAAGCTTCTCCACCAGTTACTTTAATTTCTGTAACCGTTGCTCGACCTTCCAAAATTGAGCCATCTGTACGTTCTTGTTTGAATGCAATTTTACGACCTTCGCCAGTTTCAAACTCGAGGCTTGCGATATACTTCATAGCTGGATCCGTTTCATCATACATACCCTCAAATGAGTATGATTTTTTCACTGATACTACATCTGATTCTGGTGTACCATCACCATCATAAAAAGCTGAATCTTCGGTTGACTCGTCCGAATCATCTGTAACAGAAGAAATCCATTTTGCTAATCGGTGTGTTGCTGTGCTTGTGTCGTCAGTCCATGGACCAACAAAATATTTGGTTAAGGCGTTCTTTTTACGTGCCATTATTCAACCACTCCTTTAAATATAGTTATTTCAGCGCTAATGGATAGCACCCATACAAAAAACCCTTGCTCATCTTGTTGAAGAAAAGAAGGGAATGAAGTAATTTTTATTTCTTTAAAATCGTATGAATTGTTTGATGATGGCAAGTCGTTAAGGTTTTCGAGGCTTTTAGATAAGACATTTAAAGCATTCATACAAACGTCCTGACGCTTGCTTTTGACGTTTATTTGCACTTGATAAGCTTTATCCCTTGTTCCATCGAAAAACACAACTTGCGCGCCTCCTGGCATTGCCATAATGCTCATACTCTCGTCTGCTGCCAGTAAACCAATTTGACTTGTTAATGGTTTGCTAACAACAGTTCCTGTTAGCTTTTGTGCGTTGATATATTGATTCAATTTGATTAAAAAATCTAATTCCATTAACGCATCGCCGCCTTTGCTACTCGTTTCCATGATTCTAAATGAATGCTTTTTGCTTTCTGATCCCATTTAGGGCCAGTACCCGGTGTACTGTAATTGACCATTTGATTGTAGTACTGACGGCGAGCATAAGGAGCGTTCCAAACAATCGACTTTTCATCACTAGCAATCTGTGATTGGTTTCGTAGATCACTACTTTTCATAGGAGCATACAAATTGGCATCTGCGTACACTTGATTAACAAAAGCGTGTTGCCCTCTTTCAACCATCTGGGTTAATCGCGCCTCTACACCTCTTAGGTTTCGATTTATACGTATTCGGACCATTAAATCACTTCCAGTTCGTAATGATGAATTATGTTCTTAGTTGGATGATAACAAGGTACAATCTTTTTTAAAGTAAGCTCTCTACCTTCAAACGTGATGATAGATTCCTCTTTAAAATTCGGTATTGGTGTGCTGTTTACTACATCTACAAAGATCACACCCTCGGCCACAATCTTATTTTGAGTGTTATCACGACTAAATACAGTAGTAGGGTCAAAACGTACAAACATAATTTCCAAAGAATCATCATATTGAGAATTGCCAAAGTCGTCTTTTTCCTCTTGGATTCTTGCGTAAGTAATTGAATGTATGAGCCAACTCTTAGGTAATGGCTTAATATACATTAAATCACCCCGATTCCACTATAGAGCAGGCCAGTGTTACGTAAATACATATAAACATCATCAGCAACGATGTTATTGGTTTTTCTTTGATTATCTGCACCACTAGAAACTTGTGTACGCCCTATGGTAACTGCCAATGGACTATTCAATTCATGCGAGCTCGTACCACCCATATCATTGAAATAATCTATTTGAGCAGCTACAGCAGCCTTGAATTTATCTTTACGTAAAGGCACATCAAACTCTAAATCATGGTGCTGATAAAAATCACGAGTGATGCTATCTAACACATCACTCGCTTTGCGTTCATATTTCGGAAAATCAGCTTCGGTTACTTCTGAAAAGCCAATGCTTTGATATTCTTCATAAGTAAGATAAGGCACTAAGCATCATCCTCTTGAACATCTTCTTGATTTTTCGTGTCAATACGTTCTAGAAAGTCGCCTTCCCATTCTTTAAGATTTTCAATCGCTTCATTGGCACGCTTAACAGTTAGTTCAATTTCTTGCCCTACTTCGTATACCTCTTTAGTTTCTTTGTTTCTAAACTTTTGCAACACTTTGTATTGAACCATAATTTATCCCTTACCCTTCTGGCACTACTGCCGGTGCTGTAACTTTAACAACTGCCTTTTTGTTATCATCTAAAATGAACTCCCCTGCTCTACCAGCGCCTTGTAACGCTACGCCATCAAAGTCCTCTGATTCGATGGTACGCGCTGTATTGATACCAGTGAATGCTTTACCAACACCTTGAACATATACATAAGCAGCATCACCAGCTTGTAATTTCGTCTCTGGAATTTCGTTAATGAAGAAACCTTTGAATTTAACAATACCGTTTTCATCGATGTTTGCTGATGAACTCTTAGCACTTGTTGTTAATGGGTGATCTAGGATGGCGTTATACAGTTCTGGTTTAACTTTAGCTACTTTCGTGCCAATTGCTTCAATGTTAACAAAATACTTGGATAGCTTATTAAATAAAGCTAATACTTTGTCTGGTGTATAGTCCTCTAATGCTTCTGTATGCCCTGCTACGCTTGCAATAAATGCACTATGTTTATCATCAAACAATTTGACCTTAGCTTGTGCTTGTAAGTCAAGACGATCAGCAACTGCAGCATTTAAATCGTTGTTTACCGTATGCTTATCAATACCTTCGTGGAAAGTCCATTCCCAAGAGTAATTAACAGGTGTATCAGTATAGATAATTTCAGTACGAGGGCCAAAACGAGTACTATTGCCTGTACCAGTGCCGAAACCAACATTTGCACCTTTGTTATAAGTTGAGCCAACTACAACAGGAATGTCGCTAGTTTTGACCATGAACGCTGTTTGATTGTGTTGCACTCCGTCTAATGCTTCAAGACCACCTGTGAAAAAGTCACTGAAATAGGCTTGTTTACGGAATACGGCTTGTAGTAACTCTTTGAATTGTTGTTGATAACTACGTGCTGCTTTGCCTTGATTCCCTGTACCAGCAAAGTATTGTAAATCTAATTGCATAAGCGATGGTTGTGTAACTGTAACTGCCATTAACATTTGTAATTTAGTCATTATTTTTCCTTCTTTCTATTCGTATTTTGCCATCTTAGCGGCGAATGGATCATCGTTTGTGTTTGAAGGTGGATTGTACTGTCCTTCACTCCAAGATGGTGGTTGTTGCTGTTGTTGCTGTTCTTCTTGGATAACTAAAAATGGTTTAGACTCTTTCAATGCTGCCATTTGGTCTTCAAGACCACTTTTCACATTACCGAGTTCATCTAGCTCAACTTTAGACTTGTCCAACTGGCTTATAGCAATATCAACATCATGAACCTTGTTAGTTAACCATAGTTTCATAGCACTGTTTAAACGTGTTTCCGCAAGCTCTGACTCATACTGTTCTTTAGCTGTTTTATTATCATCTTGCAATTGTTGAATTTGTTGCAAAAGCGCCTCATTGCCAGCTGCTTTTGGTTTCAGGTCCTCTAAATCCGTTTCGTACTTTGTAATGGTGTCTTTAGCTGTTTTAAGCTCTTGGATTTTGTCATCCAATCGACTTTTCGGAACCATTTGACCAAAACCCTCTAAAACCGATTGTGCCTGTTCCTCTGACAAACCTAATGCTATTAATTGCTCTTTATTCATTTCTATTTTCCTCCTAATTCGTTTTTTACGTGTAACGACACGTTAGGTATTAGACACTTGCTCTTTAACGTCTACAAGCGCTAAAAAGACGAAAATAAAAAGTCTCTAATGTTCTTTTGCTAATTTAGAAACATTTCTTTTTAAGTTTTTAAGAATTTCTTCGGTTGAAATATTATTGGAACTATTCTTTAATACCTCAAATAAATCAGTAAAATTTTTCTTGTGAAGAGCAACAACAAGTTCACCATAAGTGCGTTCAATCTTGAGCTTATAATGCAAAGTCCTTTTATCCCACTTACCAAAAAGCTTGTAGCAAATCCAAAACATTTGATGATAATACTTGATTTTCATATGTTTAAAAATCATCTAACCACCCTCTCCTTATCATATCTACGAACCAAGTCATGCTCGGCCACAAACTCACGTACTTTAGCTTGTCGATTCCTCACCAACTGCTTGTACTTCTGTACAGTTGCCTCATCACCTATTTGTTCAGCTAGCTTTAACGATCGCTTGGCATCCCTCACTTGTCGCTCATAGTACCGTTGCTTTTGTGATAACTGATATTGTTCATGAGCTTCCGTTTCATCAACCTGTATCTGATTATTTTCGTTGATACCTTCAATGAATGGATAAAGAATATGACGGCAATTGATTCCCCTAATGCCTGATGGTGTACCGTAGCCAAATTCATAGATACTTGGATACTTAGGATTACTAGATGGATTGCTCATAGAACAAATACGTCCTTGGATTTGAGCACATGCTGGTCGAGCATTGGGGTAACTGTTTACAACTACAAGATCAATGTCGTATTCCTCCATACGAGAAAGCCGTAATTCGTTATAAGTACGATTAACCGTGCTACGAATAACCGTGTCAGCATAATGTTCTAAATGCCAAACACGCCCTGCCTTATCAATGAAGCCTGTTTCTATGCCCTTCTCTGCCCATTTAATGACCGTTTCAGCGACAACTTGATTAATTGTCTTATTGCCTGCTAAAACCTGTGCAGTCGTTTCCTCGACGATTTTACGGTACAATCTAGTGACTGTACCCTCACCATGATTGGTAGTGATGAGTGTTTGATTAACAAAGTTATCTAGTTCTCTGAAAGTTTGTTTAACATAACTTTCTAATCTGGCATCTATATCACTTGGCATAGGCTTAGTTTCGTTGTTAGCTTTCGCTAGTGCTGCATCTATGCTTTCAATGGAGTCAAAACCAACATCATTAATCATTTGCTCAATCTTTTCTGCAGCAATCCCTGTCACTTCTGATAGGGCTTGGATGGTTTCTTGATTAAGCATTCGAAGTTGTTGCATTTTCTCGACCTGCCATTGAAGCACATAGTCTTTTTCAAGCGTTTCAGGCGTTTTAAGACGTTCAGCAATTTGCCTAAACAATTCATCTTCAAGAGCTACATAAATATCCGTGATCTGTGAGGTGTACATATTAAATTGATAGGGTGTTATGACTGGTCCTGCCATTTAATCACTCCCTGTTGCCAAAGAATGTTGTTTCTTTTTCAACTTCTTTACGTTCTGGCGCATTCCGTAATGTTTCGTCATGTATTTCCTTGATAATAAGTAGTGCTTCTTCTTCAGTTACACCAAATATCTTCATGATGGCACGCTTCTTGGAAGTTAATTCAGACACAACAAGTTTAATCTGCTTATCAATTTCTGCATTTTGATCTTCTGCAATCGAATCATCGAATGTAGCCGTGACATCATATTTAGCAGGTGGCGTATATAAACCATAGAGTTCAGCCACAACACCCATGCACTCGATTAGGTCACTAATACTCTGTTCAACGACATTCTCATGACTTTGTTTAGTTCGAAATGTTTTACTGTTCAAACTAACAACTTCTGTAGCTGTTTTTACTCCTTGACCTCCATCGAATGAAAATGAGCCAGCACTAAAACCAATTTGCATAGAAAATAAATTAAGTAATGCGTTAATTGCAGCGATATGTTCAGTAACACGTAAAACACTATTAATTTCTGTAATCTTGTTGTCATCCATTTCTGTGTCCATTGCTTCGTAGGATTCATCAGTGGAATCAAAATAACGGTGCAAAGTATTCGTTTCTGGATCTACCACAGTACGAATGGCTGCTGTAGGTACGATGATACGTTTTCGACCTAGCCTAAATTCTCGTTGAAAGCTATCAAAAGCAATATCAAGTGACTTTAATGTGTCATAAGCATTTGCATAAATTGAAATACCAAGAGGTACTGTACTATCGATGTTGTTCGCTAAATTCGGTTTGAAATAAGCAAATAAAGGGCGAGTTACATGGTCCAAAGGAACAATTTCAGCAAGATCCTTGAATAGCGTTCCAAGCGATACCTTTGTGCCTAAATCTTGACCATGAGTACTTTCATACAATTCGTTTTTGATGATGTACTGTTGTCCCTCAAACGTATGCCATTCAAGATGTGTATACTTTTTACCCTGCTTATTTATTTCAGAAATAAAAACACCCTCCATAATTCGCGTATTATCCCACGAAATAGGAAGGAAACAATCTGCTGTAACGTATGAAAGTTTGAGCTTACCATTAGCTACATAAGGTTTAACTACCATACCGCCTTGAGCAAACATAAATTCTAAGTATTGTTGGAAATTACCATTAAAGCCGTTCTCTTTAAAAACATCTTGGATAAATTCGTTGTAACCTGTGTCAGAAATGCTAATTTCACAGCGTTCATTGAAAATAAGCGTTGCTAATTCTTGCGCTGCTGATTTAGGCATGTTTAAAGTAGCCATTCGTCGTTTCTTAGCACCATCAATCGTATGATAATGAACATCGTGCATCTCACTATAGTAGCCTTGATGTAATGCTCGCCACTTTAGGATATTTTCATAATATGAATCGCTCAAACTAATCTTCTTATGGTCAGTGACCTGTTCGAGCTTCTTTATTAATCCCATCTTTGCCATCACCCCTTTCATCCAGTTAATCGCTCTATTGAACATGTCATCACCTACCTAAATAAAAACCACTCAATTGAGTGGTTTTTTAATAGTATTTATATTTTCTTCTTCACAATGAGGGCAATACGAATAGACTTTTACGTCTACTTCTTTATCATCTAAAGTTTCAGGATACCCTACTTCAATTCTATGTGGTATCACATCTTTTTCAGTTGCATAACCTTTGAAACCTTTATTTGTACTCCCTACTGTTTTATAAGTTTTTTCGCACTTAGTACAAAGAACTTCTACAAAAAAATTCATTACTAATGCACCTCCCAATATAAGTATAATCCCTATATTTGAAGGATACTATTTTATATCCTGACTTCTCGTAAATTAATATTTCAATCCTAATTTTCTAAGATTATCATTCACATAGTACTGGAATGCATCACATGTATGGTCATCCACTTTGATAACCTTTGGATCATCAGTTTGTAAGGTATCTGCATCCCATTGGTATTTTCGATGTTCTTCTAAAAAGATTTGATTGTTTGGTGTATTCAACACGAAAAAACGCCCTTGAGCCAATAGGTCCTGAACGTTATCAATCATGTCTATTTTTTTCTTTTTTGCTACCGGATGCAGCCGTATTCCATAATCTTTAAATATTTGATTACGTAATGCACCCTCTGCACTATCAATTGTTTGCACATCATATTGACGTTTAAATTCTTCTCTGACTTTATCCAACCAAGTTTTAAAATCCCCTGATAACTCACTAGGAGCCTTCTTATTAACCTTGTTTTCTGGACTGTAATACCACGTATCTAGCAAAATAACATTGCGTCGCTTGGTATAGGCTAAAGCTAAATGAGTTGTAGCTGATACTTGGTGTCCTGTATCTGTTGCGGTATCTATTAGTATGATGTCATCATCACTTGGTAAATCATCAATCACTTGCATGTGACTCATGTTATAAACCATGTCACCTAATCCAATAACCTCACCAGCGTACATCCATCGCCAATAATCAATGTCATTCTCTTTGTACTTCTCGATTTTGCGTAGCATTTGAGCTGATAAGAAGCCCTTCTCATCATCCATATAAGTAGAATGATGAATAAGGTAATCATCATCACCAGCCTTGCTATCAGTCCATTCATTCACCCATGCGTAAGGGTTTCGTGGTGGGTTGTAAGAGTAATACACTTTTACATCTTTATCACCTAGATCTTGACGAATGAATGTATCTGAAACAATATCAATGTCCTCAACACCCGCGAATTCAGCTAATTCCTCGAACCATAGTGCCATTACATAACCTTTAGCAATTTTAGCTGACTTGATTTTCATAGGATCATCTACACCATAAAAATAAAATGCTGTGTTTGTAGCTTTATGACGAATGACTAGAGGTGATTTACCGAAGTAAAATTCATCTTCAAGCTTCAACATGTAGATAGCCCACTTGATTTGTTCATAAACAGAAGTTGAAAGATATTTACCTACTTTTCGAAGCACAACTACATTGCCCAAGTCATCCTCAACAAATTCGAGAACCAGTTTCATACTGATTACAGATGACTTCATACTCGAACGGCCTCCTTTAAGGATTATGTTCGATTCCTCTGCCAGCCAAAACGAATAAAAATGAGGGTTCATTAAATCAAGAACGTTCACTGTTTGCACGCTCATTCATTAATCGCCTCATTTCTTCTTTATCGTTCACTATTATAGTTCTGCTGGATGTTTGGCTTTCGTTTGTTATCTGTTTCACTTCGGCTTTCGTCTTGTTGACATTCATACGGACCTGTTCAACCTGTAGTTGTTTTAACTCTCGTTCATTTAACAAATCTAAATGTTTCGATAGGAAATCCAATGCTTTCATCTTGTCAGCTAGTTTAACACTGATTCCATCCTTACCCTGTTTAACCTCTGTAATGAGTGAACCATCTATTTCAGTAGATTCATTCAGATGCACATAGTTGAAAGCGTAGGTTTTAACATTGCCATTCATATCTAGCTCTGGTTGCCCATCATCGTTGTAAACGACTTCTTCTTGCCTCCCGAACTTCACATAGTCAGTAATATCAGCAAAAGCTATGTCTATCCATTTTTGAATGAGTGTGCGTTTATCAAGTAGTGCATCCTCGGTCAATCCATCTCGAACCTTAACGATTTCTTCTCGAATCTTAGGGTTTCTAAGGTGTTTACTCCCTTCAACCATTGCCGTTGAGTAGGCACAACCATAAGCCTTCTGATAAGCCTTGGTAGCATTCCACGACTTAACGTAATACGCTACAAATAGGCGTTGTTTATCAGTTAAGCCATCATTACCTTCAGCTTCAAAATAAACAACTTCATCCATGGGTGCATCCTCTTTTATGGTTGCAACCTTCTTAGTTTTGGTTGCATCCCTCGACCATTTCTCACGGCTCTTACGGCTCTTTAATGTACCAAGCTTTATATCATGCTTTTCAGCAAGATCAGCAAGCGTAATCTTTGTGGTTTCCCACTCCTGTTTAATTTCATCCCAATTAGCCATATCTCATAAACACCACCTCCATCGTCATTTGTTTGTTTTGTAATCACCCCATTATGCTAGTTGCTTGTTAAAAATAAAAAAGTTGCACCAAAAAAGATGCAACCTAAATCAATCTACAGTACGTTAATATTCACAAGGTTTGAAGGGAAGGTGTCATCACCTACTTCTTCATTCGGTCTGAAATACATCGATAATTGATGATTATAATTGATGTTATATGGAATATTTTCTGTTCCAACACCTACAAATATTGGTCCACTTTCGACACCATCTGTAAAAATCAACAAATAGCCCTTTAATTCTGATTGAATTGATATAAGTGAAGTAGTACTTTCAGAATTATTAAAAGTATTAACGCAATAAACTTGAGTATAATGATCTAAACTTAAAGTTGTTCCATTTGACAATTCATATCCTGCACCTGATTGATCTAACTCTATATCTGCTAATCTTATATTCATATTTTCACCTCCTAACTACCCAATCATAACCCAGAAGATGAAATATATGTAATAACTTTTTGCTCTCAAAACCACACCAAACTCTGCCCTCTCAACTCGTAGCGTTTTGGCTGTTTGATGCAGTTTTCAAAGCAAAAGAAAAAGCCTCCATCCGAAGATGAAAGCTTTGATATTGTGGTAAATTGTCGAGAGCTCACTTGCGACTCGTGGTAGAGCGACACCACGTTATTTTGTAACGAATTGTGTTCTAGTTTTATAGTGCATTTCCGTGCACTTGTAGTAAGTTTGACTGAAATTATGGAAAGTGGACGAAGTTCACATAGTAACCACTCCTTCAGTTTTATTAGCCTTTTATATTAATTAAGATACCTAATCTCTTAAAAAAATATGGGCCGGCCGTGTATGTCTTGCTTCGAACATGTTTACGAAGCGCAGGTCGGTCGTCGGTCTGTCTTTCCCTAATATTTAGGATTTTATAAATACCAAGTGAAGAAACATTTACCTGTCCGACCTCCCCTCCATTTTACATCTTCTATTTTCTTTTCTCCTAATGTCGAAAGTATTGAAACTTTTGAAAGTATTGAAACTATGTTCAAAATGCTGTAATGATCTCTTTAATCATACTTACTACTCCGTAGACTGATGCAACTACCCAACCAACTATTGCTGCACCATTCATTTCAAACTTGTACATATCTTTGACTAGTACCTTCCACAACTACTATCACCCTACCATCTGTTTAATAATATTTTCTTTGATATTTCTGATATGGGTATGACTTACTCCCATGTTTTTAGAAATCCAATTCTTACTTTTGCCGTCCAACATCCAGTTCAGCACTTGCAACTCTCTGTCGCCTGTTACTCTATCGAGAAGCTTCTGAACCTCTAAAAGTTTTCTCTCATACTCTGCTACTCGCTTTATATTTTTCGAACGTCTAATAGCCTCCTGCATAATTGGATCACCTACACCACCTACTGCTTTCGGTAATGTAGCCTCAATTCCATACTGTGCCGTTTTTGCCCCAATAACCATTTCTGCTCGCATTTCTTTGATGGCGTTAACCATCCAGTGGTAGTCTGTAATCATTGAATCTAAAGCGTCTGGTGTAATCGTTAGTGTTCTTTCTTTTAACATAGGTTTGCCCTCCTACGGTGTGATATACTAGAGTTGTGAACACCATCAAAGGGCATAAACCAATTCGAGCTGTAGCGTGTGACGACGCTCCGGCTTTTTCTTTTCCTAAATACAAATTTGTTATAAAATGGTTTGTATGAAAGAAGGTGATTTATATGGCATTTCTAGTGTTACTTGCAATAGCTTTAGGTTTAGGATTAGGCCTTCGTATTTTTGAACGCATGGTTAAATCCATTTAGAAACAATGTGCCTGGTAGTTGGCGATATCAGGCTATTCCATACCTTAAATTGTTTCTTTATTACTTAACAGTCCAGTGGACACTCGTAACTCATCCTTATATCCATCTTCATCCGTAAATTCAACTATTACTTCTTCATCATGTAAGTCGTATCCAATGAAAACACCTTTACCTAAATTCCTATGAAACACTTCCTGACCTGGTTTAAATTCCTTTGACATTTAATCTCACCTCTTTTGTTCAAAATGTTCAGTTAAACTTGAATACTAATTTGTCACATTTCAAACAGTACACATTCATTCCAACGCCTACGTAGCTCGAATTATGTGAGCAAGTCTTTTCTTTGCCCTTCTTTTTCCACCCCATATAATTAACTCCCTTTCTGAACAATATCTATCGATTAGCTTCCAACATAAACCACTATTACAGGATCCCAAGTATATTTTTTAATTTCTTCTTTTGCTAATCGTTCTATTTCAGCAACTTCTTCATCGTTTATTGTTTTATTGCCATATCGTTCTGTGTAAATATCTTCTTCGATAGTTTCTAATAACTCCTCATATTCATCACTAAAATAAACTCGTTCGTCATTGTAAGTAGTTGATTCAGTAACTTCGACTTTTTCGATTTCCCCAACAGTGTATGAGTAGTCATGATTACCTTCTGATGAATACATAACAATTAATCTACGTTCTGGATTTTCTGTAATTGCATTTACAAGTTGCTGTTTTTTATCCATTGTTTTTCTCCCTTCGTAGTGAGCAATATCTTTCAACTAACCACTTTCTTCTTTCCTAGCAATCCACCAGCCCTTGGACCAATCCGTCCTGTCATTTCAAGATCCATTGCAATCAACGCCACGCTCACCTTACTTGTATTAAGCCTGTCAGCTATTTTGTTGATTGGATATCCTTGATTCCATAGGGTTATGAATGTTTCTATTTGGCGTTGTGTAAAATCAAATTTCACGATTTCATGAACCTCACCAGTGAATAAGATGTATCGACTCTCTACTTTTCTTGCCATTCAATTGTCACCTCTGCCCTTGGATTATCCGAATACAACTTACGAGCAACCAACTCTGTCACTTGGCTATCGTCATGCCATAAAACCTTGCTTAAACCATCTTTAATGCCCTTCACCAGATTGTCGATGTCTGGTTTAGTTGTTGGTCTTAAAACTCCATCTACAGCTTGCTGATGCTTTTTCTTGCTGAATGATTTAGGTATCTTGCGATAAACATCGATAGATAGCTTTATATCCTCTGTAATTAAAGTTTCTGGTGCATGTTCTGCAGCTACTAATCTTACAAATGATTTGTAGTCTTTTGATTCTTTCGGATCGAATGTGCCGAACTTAGTCACTCGCGGTCTTTGCTGTGCCTGCACATCTCCTGGTATTTCAAATGTGAGTACGTTCATGTTTGCCCTCCTAGCCTATCGAAATTCCAATGACTTTCCCCGATTTGCTGCTAATTCCATACCGTCCGCTAAATCTAGAGCTTTCGATTTTTCGTAATCATCTTCCCAACCGGATACTAACTCTCTTAATCTAGGCGCTACTTGTTTACATTCATCTGGGGTAAGCTCACCATCACAATCCGAATGATTTAACAAAGGGACAATATCATCTTGATAGATATGGAAAGGGATATTTCCACCAAACCCTACCATGTCATCTAAATCCATCTCTATTTGTTGTGCTAATCTTCTTCTGAAATTGTTAAATCCTGAATAACTCCAACCAACATCACAATGACTAAAATTTAAACCCAATTTTTATTCCTCCTATCAGCACTCTTAGAAGCTGCTGATAAAACAACCTAATGCCGTTCTACCAGCAGCGTGTGTTTAATTAATAACCGTTTGTTTGTCTAGCATGATTAATACGATTCTTTTCAAAATAAGCCGTCTCTACTTCATCCCATGTGAAGGCAAGTTTTGTACCCAGTTGTAAAAAGCTTTCGAATGCTTGCGTGTACAAATCTCTGATTTCTGCTGGTCCTGATTCCATTCGAATGATTTCCTCCACGACTTTTAATGTTTTGGAATGTACGTCTAGGAATTGTAATGTAATGCTGCCATTTTCGTTTGCCACTGGATATTCACTAAGTTTCACCCATTTATTCGCACCTAGTTCAAGTCCAATCGACAAAATGAAATGCAAGCAGTCAACGTATTCTTCTAATACATAATTTCGTGGTTGATCATCATTATTAGAACAAAAACCGTCACAATGAGGACATTCACAAATCCCTTCGAATGCCGTTCTTGGCTTCTGGTCCTTACTCCACTTCTTAAACCCACGCCATTCATTAGCGCATTCACCGAGCTCAACCTGTAAAGCTAGTAGCTTCCAGTCAAGATTGTCCTGCCCTCGTAGCTCTGGATGCTCCTGCATGATGTGCTCGTCCAATACTGCTTGTGTTTCAAATAGTTTCGTTAAGTTCATAAACTCACCTGTTCCCTTTCAGTGTTAAATTCCAATAGTATTTGATAAGGTCTTGGATCTGCAGAAATGTAATTCATTCGACTAGCTACCATCCAACCTCTCTCCGTATCATCCGTAACCAAACGTTCTAATTCTCTTGGTGTCCTAGCCTTGGTGATTTTTCTTAATGTTGGCATGTGTATCACCTCGATTAATTATTTAGAAGGGGAGATCATCCTGATTTACTTCCATTGGCCCCTTATTATTCGCAAATGGATCTTCATTACCTCTCAAATAACTCGGCTGATTATTGCCGTAATTCTGCCCTTGTGGAGCCCCTTGATAGGTTCCACCTGTATTTGTACTAGATTCGTAGTTTGATGTACCCTGTGAGCTTCCTGTGCTGTTTCTTGGCTCTAAGAATTGGATGCTGTCTGCAACAACGTCTGTTGTAAAAACACGCTTACCATCTTGCCCTTCATAACTGCCTGTTTGGATTCGCCCTTCCAAACCTATTAAGTTACCTTTCTTCATGAAGTTTGCTAGATTCTCCGCATTCTTACGCCATGCCTGGCAACTTATGAAGTCAGCTTCTTGTTCACCGTTTTGCCCTTTGAATGTACGGTTTACTGCAACTGTGAACCGACATGATGCAATTCCATTTGGTGTGTAACGTAATTCAGGATCTTTTGTAAGTCGGCCAACTAAAATTACACGGTTTATCATGGCTTACTCTCCCATCGATCAATAACTTGTCCTAAACTTTTATGGGCCTTGCTATAAGATTCATCGTTTAATTCTTCAATTTTGACTCCTACAGATGAAGCAAGACGCTCGATTACCTTTTGTGCTTCTTTCAATGTTATTAAGTCCTCGAATGTCATGCTGAAACCTCCTTCTTGTCCCAAACCTCAATTATTTGAAACCCTTCTTTTTTTAGTGATTTAAAATCAGGATGTGCAACTGGTACCGTAGCCCATATTCGCTGATCATTTTCTTTTTTAAACATCGTTGCAAAGGTCTTATATTTCTTGTATTCTGCAGACTTTTGCACTTTAACTTTCGGTACTGACTTACGAGCGCTTGGAATATCGATTGGAATGCCGTTACGTCGTCTCATGCAGCCATAGCCCCTTCCATTTTCATAATCAGATAATCCGTAGCCTCGTCTGCATCTTTCAGCCCCACCATGACTCTCAATTGCTCCAATCGCTTATAAGCCATGATTTCGTTGTGCTTTCCTCCAAAACGTTGATGTTGCCCAAGGTATAGAATGATTTGGTCTATTAAAAATTGTTCATTCATGAGCTTCACCTTCCAATACTTCTTTTGCTCTTGCATGCATTTCTAGTTGTGTCAATTGCGGTTCATCTGAATCTTGCCAAGTTGTTGCAATGTCTATTAGTGCTTCACAAAGTTGTTCATTTTTAATAACCAATGCTTCTTGCTTTGCCTTGTGATTCTTACAAGCATTCTGCAATGTTTTAACCTCTTTTACTTTTTGACGAACAATTTTCCTTGTATCTCTAAGCATTCCACGTAGGTATTCAACCTCCGCAACAAGCGCTGGCACATCTTCACGAGCATGAGCTATAAATTCAGCCGAGTTGTGTGATAGTGTTACTGTACCTAAATAATTAAAACCACCTTTATTCCAAATACCTCGTTCTTCCTCGTCATACTCCCATGGCCCTGGTGTAGCCTTCGCCACTCGTTCTTTAATTGCATTCAACTGTTCTTGATTCATCATCCCTTCACCCTCCATCAAGGGGCTGTTGCCCCTCACTTATTTTCAAATACCTTACGTAATCGGTAGTTCACTTTCATGTTCTTTGGAATCGTTACCGTGAAATCTTGTGCCATTTCAAACAGCCTGCTTGTTAATGCTTCATCTATATAAAGCATGTCATCTAATGACAACTCGCTTGATATAAGCAACGGTTTATTGTTTAGGTAGCGATAGTTAACCACTTCAAAGATTGATTCAGCTTGCCAAGGCTTCACATCAACCTTTCCGCCAATTGGCTTGAACAGATCATCAATAAACAGCACATCAATTTCCTTCATTCGGTCCATAATTTCGTTCTTACGTTCAAAGTTGTTAGCAGCCAGATTGTTCATCCCATCCTTGTAAGGAAAATAGAGAACCGGCACTTGCTTTGTATGAATCAGGTAATTAGAGATAGCCGTTAACAAATGTGTTTTGCCGCAACCGGGTTGTCCAATTAACATGATGCTGTTTTGGCGATAGCCTTTAATCTCGTCAAAAGCCCTGAAATACTGATTGGCCTTACTTTTCATTTCAGCAACCTTTGGATGTACACCCTCGGTCGAGAAGTTTTTAAAACTCATTTTCTGAAATTCTTCTGTAATTTCGCTAGATTTGATTAAGCGATTAAGTTGACGCATTTTGGAGCACTCACATTGTTGCCATTCGTCCGAATCAAACTTCAAGGTGATTTCTATTAACTGATCTTCATCACGTACTAACGTCGTTTCTCCAGCTTTCTTACGTACCATATATCCGCCTTCGTCCTTACATTTAGGACAGTTGTAAGCAGGTTCTTCAGTCGCTACAGTAGTCTCCGAAAACGCTTGGCTTTTGGCTTTGAGCTTGTCCATAATTGCTGCCATTGGATCGCTTAGTTTCTGCATTAATCTTCACCTGCCAATCTGCGTATGATTTAACTCCTTTTTCAGTTCGCCAGTTACGTAAGATAGCTTCTACATATTCCATATTTGATTTACCGTTATCTGCTGTTACTTTTATGGCCTCGATAATTAGTAAATGGTCTGGATAAAGTTTGAGTAGGTTGTCCATCTTTTTGTGATCTGTAAAATTGCTAACACGAATTGCTTGGTCAAAGAAGTTTTTTATAGCTAGAAATTCATGATCAATTAGTGAAGGAGCGACAGACTGACCGAGTTGCTTTTCTTCTTTATCTTTATCTTGTTCTTCTTCTTTTTCTTTTTCTTCTTCTTTTTCTTCTTCTTGTCCACTTATCGTTGACGTATCGTGTGACGTTACGTACGAACCCTTGATATTACTAGATTTAGCGTTTTCATCACGTATCGCTGACGTATCGTAGTACGACTCGTAGACGTTACGTATTGAATCGTTTGGTATACTTTCACCAACCCATTCAATAAGCGTTGTATCTTTCACATTTTTTAACTCTGATTTCACACAATCGAGTATCGGCTTTCCACCTCTAACTAAGTTGTATTTGCCCCAATTCTTAATAGCTATTTCACGTGTTTCAGCATTGTATCTAATCAGTTTGTGGTGCTCTATGAAGCGTTGTAACAATGCATTTGCACTCTCTGGTGAGTAACCTAAATCAAAAGCTATTTGTTTTTTTGTAATTTGATAGATACCGATTTGAGTTGTACTTTCATTCGTTAGCAAATATAGAAAGAAGTATTTATCCTCTGCTGTCATTTCTTCAACGACACGTGGATCGTTCCAGAATGATGTGTGTACTAATCTAAATTTAGCCATTTGCCCTCGCCCCTCCTACTTACGCTTTCTACGTGGTCGATTAAATGTTTTATGATGCCACGCTGTCCATTTTGGTGCTGGTGGTAGTTCCTTTGCCCAAGATTTAAAACCACGCCGTAATTCGTCGTACATATACAACCCTCCATATTTTCAATATTCAAATTTTTAATCACACATTTATTCAAATAAGACCATCCAGCCTTTCACATACTGCGAAACTACCACTCACTTTGACAATTCGATAGTTTGGGTATCTTCGCATGTAATCCAGTACCAAGCGCCTGATTTCATCGTTATCCTTTGCCTGCCCAAATATCCAAGCAGGCAATAACACTTTCGTTGGTACATTGTTCATTCAATTGCACCACCTAATCCAGTAGATACTCAATTTCAAATGTGCCACTAAGTTTCTTAGTCCCTCGGCAATATTCGCACTTGTCACAACGATGTGCATTTTTACGCTCTAACTTTGCATCTATGATGCTCGGTAGCATCGATTGAACATATTCTTTCTCGAAGTCGAAACGCCCTGAATCGAAGTGTAAAACTGCTTTATCGGGTGGCGATTCTTTTGTAACTGCCACAATGTAAGGATCATAGTAACGCCCTGTATTTTGAAAAATGATTTCTCGATATACCCACATCTGGAGCACATAATCAAAAGCTTGTACAAACGAAACCCAAGTATTATATTTCTCGCTCCAGTACCGTTTTCGAAGCTCCTGTGTACTTTTTAAATCGCTGAAAAATCCACGATTATGATTTATGTTATCGACTTTAATTTTCCACTCTACTCCAAATAGTTCCCCTGTATAGATGACCTCTTTTTCCCCTTGTAAAGCGAACATGCAAAACTCGTCATTTTTAATGGTTTCAATCATGTCGTCAGCTTTTTCGTAGTCCTTATACTTGTTGCCGCGATTGTTATAAATGCTGTCGCGATTCAGTTCTAGAAATTCAGTAAATGCCACATCACTTTCAAAGGCTGAATGAAGATAAGAACCAACCATTAGTGCTGTAGAGGGAGGACGAGAAAACTCGCCCCTAACTTCTGCAAACGTTCTAGCTTCACAATCCATAGCACTTTTAAACTGTGATACTGACATAAAGTGCTGGTTTGCCTCATTCGAGTGGTAATTCTGGCTGTTCAACTGGAATGTCGTTTGTTGCATCTGATTTCACCTCTACTTTTGGTTCTGCTTGAGCTTGGAAATCAGCACCTAAACCACTTGATTGATTTTTTGCAATTTCTTTATCAAACCAATCCTCTACCTTACTCATGCCGTCTTTTAAGCTGTTAAAAATGTTAATTAACTCAACATAATCATATTCAGTAAAGGATTCAGCATTATACCCAAACTTTGCTTCTATCATTTCTTGAGTAACACGATGTTGCTCTTTGAATGTTTTAAGCGCATTTCCGATACGATCTTTTAGAGGTCCTTTACTGTTTCCAGCTAGGGTGTTGTTACATTGAATGATGGCCTTGTCCACAATGTCTCCAGGAATGATGCCAAGGATACAAGTTCTCAATCTTCGAGCACCATCGTTAGCTACTTTTTCATAGATGTCTCGCGGATCATCCAATTTTTTTATTGCTCCTTTCGCTTTCATTGAGTGTTTAACCGTGAACACTTTCTCTTGACGGACATTTGTTTCTAGGTCCCAGCAATAAGCCTTTGCAACCGATTCCCCATCGCGTTGTTCAAGCTCTTGAATACCAAACGATAAATTGCCCCAGTTTTGAGCTAAGACTTCTGCTAAACGGATTGATGGCCCTGTAACTCTTTGTCCTCCACGAGGATATTGATACATAGCCACCTGTGCTAATGCTGGACGTTGGCATGAATCAATAATTCGTTGTTCAGCTTGAAACGTGTTTCGCGGGAATTGCTTTGCCATAAATATCTGTCCTTTTACTTCCTCCATTTCACGAGATGCACTAGCTTGAGCTAGCGCACCTCCTGTATTTTGAAATGAAGGTTGTCCCATTTGAGGATTGTTAAATTGCTCTGTTAATCCATTGTTCATTTGTAATTCCTCCTGTAATGCGCTATAATGGCGCTAATATTTGATTTGTTTAAGCCACTCTGCCAAGTGGTTTATTTTTTTGTATGAGCAAAACCATAATGCTCCTCCACATAAGCAATAACCTCCGAATCACTCATGTTGTAAGTTGAATCATCCCGATATCCAGCAGCTAAATAATCACTGATATTGTCGATGTGAATTAACACCTCTCCTATCTCGAAATACACATCACCACAAGCTATGAAACTCCCAAAATCATCGTGCATTTCAAAGGTTACAACAGGCTTATAAGGTTGTGATGGATACTCAATACGACCAAGTACCATAGGGTTTTCTACTTCTAAAAGCACACTCACGCTATCGCCTCACGTTCACAGCAAACGAATGAAATGCCGTCTTTTTCGAATCTATACTGTGTCCAGCTTGCGTCATCGTAGCCTATGAACGTTTCGACATTACAGTTACCTAGTTTTTCAATAGTTTCTTTGCGGTGTAAATGTACTAGAATATCACCGTTATTCATTGCGCTATCGCTGTACTGTACACTGATAACATTTTCTGACGGAATTCCGTAATGCTCTAAAATGTTTGGTAAATCTGCAATCCTAGATATTGCTTGATTTAATTTCATACATATCAATCCTTTCTATTATTGTTTTGATGGCATCCCATCAAGCAACTCACAGTGGCAAAGCTAAACCGTAGGGAGACGGTGCTGTAAGCTGCTTGACGAGAGCGAGATAACTCTCGCAAACGTCTGAACTTGTGATATAATAGATTTAGATTCATATATTCCTTGTCTATGGCTGTTTAATCGTTGCATCGATTAAGCAGCTTTTTTATTGCCAACAAGTGATAATGATTGGCACTCCGATAATAAGCATTGTAATAACTGCACTAATGCAAAACTTCCTGTGTGATTCTGGTACATCGTCATCTGGTAAGTAAAAATAGTTATCAAGCCATTTCCACAACCTTATCCACCACCTTCGCTAGTACTCCATTCTTATTAAGCTGTTCAACAGTTGCCCATAACCGTTTGCGCTCATGTAGTTTTTCTAGTTGTTTCAACGAATTATGTTGGTCTCGTTCTAGTTGTTTTGCTATGTTGATACGACCTGATTTAACGTGTAGTTTGATTACATCTGTTAGATCTTCGATACATCTAATTTCATGCTCAATTTGTTCATCTATATTCATTTGATAAATCCTTCCTGTTGCAAATAGTTATAGTGTTCATTCCATACTCCTGAATAACTGATGCCAATGTAGTCAGTTCCAACAGCAATGTAATTTGTGGCAGCTGTTATAAGCTCCACTATTTCTTCAAGTGTTTTCTTATGTTCCTCACGTTCTTTTGGTGTTAAGGCAAACGCAGGTTTCGACATACTTGTATTTTTAATTGCAACTAATGCTTCTTCCAACTCCTCAATGGTTTTTTCTCTGACGCTGCATCGATGTAAATCTACATTCTGACCATCTAGCCAACGAGGACCTGTACCTGTGTATTCATATTGAATAGCCATTGCGAGCTTAGGATCATCGTATTTGTCCATCATCTTACGACCAATATCTGCTGGCACCTTAGACCGCCCTGTTTCATACTTGGATACAGTCTCTCGTACAACTCCCATATCGAAGCCCCACTGTAGTTGTGTATCATCTCCTCTAAGACCTTTCATGATTTCTCCCACTGCTGTAACAGTCACTTTAATCACCCTTTCTATTTAGTTAAGGTCACATACAAGTTAACTTTTATTTGAGATGCGACCATCAATTTTTAGTAAACTGTGTATAATAATGGTTAAGAGGTAGATTTGCCCCTACCTCTCGATTTCTACTAGATTGGTAGTTTGATTGAGGCCATTTGCCCTGGCCTCTCCTAACTTGCTCTTAATTTTTTTACTGATTGAACCTGATTTGTATTTTGTTCAATCCATTCAAAAACTAAATCCCTTGGATATCTCCCATGAATGTGTTCAAATCTTGGGAAACTATCTATTTTTGTTAATTTATAAATTGCACCTCGTTCACACTGAAATATTTCGCAAAGGTGTTCTTGCTTCAACATGTGAGGGTACTTATTAATTGAGATATTTTTCAAGACCTGTTCAATCTCTTCACGTATGATTAGTCGGATTTTTTCAAATATGTTAGTGATAAAATTAGGATCAAACATAATAGCCCTCCTGTTTTATGTGATTTTTAAAGACTTTAAAATCTATTTTCTGTACGTTTAAGAGCACTGCTTGCTTCTTGTAAAATTAAAATTATTTCGTCAATTTGTTCGTAATTTAGACTTAATGTAATTCCAATTGTTTCTGCAAAACCATCATCCGTATTACCTTCAACTGGATTAATAGAAATAACAGATAAAGCATGGTTAACATCGGTATCTGTTTCAATTGCGAATTCATCAGTCAATAACGTATTTTTACGAATTAGTTCAATCATTAGGCGCCCAACCCTTCTACTTTAATTTGATGTTTAATCGCCATCTCTTTTACAATCGCTAAATATATTTCAGTTAAGCGTGTATCATCAGCAATAACATCAAGTTTTGAAACCTTATCAAGTTTTGCTTTAGTCGCTCCATTAAGCGCCATTTCTTTCTTACGATTAGTTAAACGAATATCCAATTTACATCGAGCACGCTCATCTAAGACTTGATAGCTTTCGTTTCGAACTTTTCGATATTCTTCAAAACCTCCGCGAGCGAGCGCAATTTTATTGAGGATTGTTGTTGTTTTCTTTCTCCATTCAGTAGGATTAAGAGCAACAATTTCAGCAATATTATCTTGCTTAGTTTCTAATTGCAGTTGTTTTGCTTCCACTGCATTCAATCGACGTTCTTGTTCAACGCCCTGTTGTGCCATCATGGCAATTAATTCAGCAGTAGTCGGTTGAGTTAATTGACGTTCCATTTCATTGAACGCTTGGATGTATTTCAATTTGAAAGCTAAAGCTTTGCTTCCAGTGAAGCCCATCGCTAACAAAGTAAAACCATCTCGGTTCATATAAAACATTCGGTATTTCTGTTTGTTTTGTGGGTGTTCATAAGTTCCTTCTTGGAAGTAATTTTGGGCTTCCTCAATTTTGAGGAGACCCTCAATTTCACGTAAAACATTGTCATGACGCTTTTCGAATGATTCGGCAACCTGTAAAGATGTAGTAACTACTTGTTTGTTTTGAATGATTACTAGATTCATAATAGAACCTCCTTATTTGATATAATAAAAGTCTAGCAAATAGTCTAATTACCATTTATGGAAATAAATTCATCCTTGTTGGTTTCGTAAAGCTTTTTATTTCAAGTTACTTTGTAATTAAATGTAAAGTAATACTTCGTAGGTATTCGTTTGTATTTATTTAAAAAGTAAAAATGGAAATTATTCGAATTTTCGTGTCAAGTATTTTTTATAAATCGCAAAACAATTCAAGAGATGAAGTTTCTAATGCTGTTTCTAATTTCATAGAAACTTCTAACCCTGGTTTCGCTCGTCCTCTTTCGATAGCACTAATCATTGACGCAGAACAACCAACAATTTCACCAAGCTGTGCTTGTGTAAGACCTTTTGATTTCCTTTCAGCAATCAAACGTTTTCTCTTTGAGCCTTTTAAATTCCTGAATTCATTCGATGGATATTGCTTTTTACGTTTTGATTTGGTTGTGTTCCATCCCATGCTTTCGTTTCCTTTCTTTTATGCAGTTTTTATTTGTGCATTTTTTGCACAAATTTCAATAAAAAAAATGGTCCAATCTATGCCTAATGCTTTTCCTATTGATTGTGCAACTTTTACACTTGGTCTTAGGCCGTTCTCAATTTTTGTATAATAAGAACGTTCAATCCCGACCATATTTGACACTTGCTCATGAGACAACTTTAGAGCTTTTCTTTGTTTCTTTAAGATTTCTGGAAACATGTGATTACCTCCTTTGTGCATTTCTTACACATAGTATATCGTGCATTTTTTGCACAGTCAATAGTTTTTGTGTAGTTTTTTCACAAAATATTTATTGTGCAAAAAATTCACTTATAATATATAGGATAGAAAGGAGCGTACTGTATGAAATATGGCGAGATATTAAAGAAACTGCGCACTGAAAAGGGTTTATCCCAAAAGGAATTAACTGACCGCCTTACATTAAATAGATCAACATATGCTCGTTACGAAACATCTTCTACTCAACCTGATTTTGAAACTCTAAGTAAATTAGCCGACTTTTATAATGTATCTGTTGATTATCTACTCGGCAGAACCAATAACAGAGAGGCTTTACATACACAAGCTGGTATCTCGGACGATGATTACAACAACCTAAGTGCATATCAGAAAGAAGTTATTGATTTCTTTTTAACTAGAGAGGACTTGTTCTTTAAAAACCAACCAGAAAATTTGTTAGACGCACTAGAGCAATTCGAAATTTTCTACGAAGTGTTAAAAAGACAACAAGAAAACAAAAAGTAATTTACATTCTTATGTAGGTTTTCCAGACATTTAAAAATTCGCCTTTTCTGTGGTGAATTTTTTTGTTAATATCAAAAGAACATATGTTTGCAAAAGAGGGATGTTATGACTTTCGTTTATACACACTTAGAAGATTACATTAGAGACCTTTATTTAAGTATTGGTGTAACTAGCCCAGAACAGTTAGACCCAAAAAACATTGCTTCACTACTTGGGATAAACTTAATTTATCTACCTTGCGATTCTACAAATATAGGTAATGTAATTTTTTTAGACTCCAGATTATCAAAAGAAGAACAATGGCAAGAGTTTGGTCATGAATCATGTCATGCAACTTTACATTCTGGTAATCAAGCGAAATCTAATCCTCTCTTTAGAGAGTATCAGGAATGGAAGGCAAATAGTTTTGCGCTGCACTTTTGTGTACCTACTTTTATGTTAAATCAGATTAAGCTGCCTAAAAAAAAGGAGCTTGCGATTATCAAAATCTGTTTACTTTTTAATGTAGAGTACGATTTTGCAGAAAAGAGATTAGATCAATATTTAAACAACCATTTTCCATCAGCAAATTTAAATATACGAGTCTTTATTTAATCGATTAACTTTTTTAACGGAGGAGATTACATGGCTTCTATCCAGAAATATGAATTGAAGAATGGTAAAGAGCGATGGATGTATGTGATTGAAAATGGTACTAACCCTGCTACTGGAAAACGAGAAAGGATTGTCAAAAGAGGTTTCTTGAAAGAAAAAGAAGCTATTAAAGCTGCTCGAGCAATGGAATACGAGATAGATAAATGGAATTTAGATTTTAAAAACAAAGCTACCTTTCATGATCTTGGAGAGGAATGGTTTGAACGTTATGTAAAGAGTGGTGTGAAAAACAGTACTATACGTTCAAAGGATTATCATTTAGATAAATTATACGAGGGTTTTGGTCATGTTAAGGTTCAAAATATAACACAAGATGTTTATCAAAAATTTCTATTTAAACTTCATGAACAATTATCTTATAACACATTAACTAATGTTCATGGAACAGCGAAGCAAGTTTTTAAATACGCTCGGGAAAAGAAAATTATATTAGATGACCCTACAGAATTTACAATTGTTCCAAAACGCATTAAAACTGTAGAGGAAATTGAAAAGGAGACTATCACCGATACATACTTCGAAAAACATGAATTAAAGGCGTTTTTAGACGTTTGTTATCAAAGTGGTAAAGTAGGTGATTTTGTTTTCTTTAGCACGTTAGCATGGACAGGAATGCGCCCAGGTGAGGCGTTAGCGTTAAAGTGGTCAGATATCGATTTTGAAGAAGGGACCATTAATATTACTAAGACTCTTTATAATCCCAAAAATAAATTTGATCAATTTGAATTAACTCCACCAAAAACAGATGGATCCATTCGTAAAATCGATATTGAAGAAGAATTGATAGGGTTGTTGATCGGACACCAGCTCAATCAAAAAAAGATTAAAACAATTTACGAAAAGCATTACAAAGACTTTGATTTTGTTTTTGCACGCCTTTATGGAGAATTTATGGGCTACCCTTGGTATTTACGAATTGTGAATCGTCACATGAAATTAATTTTAAATAAAATGCCTAATTTCAATAAGCAACTAACACCCCATTCGTTTCGACATACACATACTTCACTTTTAGCTGAAATTGATGTACCGTTAGAATTGATTATGGATCGATTAGGTCATGATGATGAAGATACAACTAAAAAAATATATCTCCATGTTACACAAGACAGAAAGAAAGAAGCGTCAGAAAAATTCGGCAAATTGATGAGAGAACTTCAAAAAACATGATTTTTTACGGTTTCGGCATCATTTGGGCATCATTCTGTAAAAAGAAAGCCCGAAACCCCTTGATATATAAGAGGTTTTGGGCTTTTTGTCCGCGTTTACGTCCATAATATTTCTATTGTACACAATTTTAGTGCTGTAATCATCTCTTTCAGTTTATTTTCAATTCAACACAAGATGATTAATAATTCTAAAAATTAAAGTCAGCACAAAAAGGCGTCTCTTATAATAGTGAGACGCCATAAAAAACTATATTATTAATTCTTTTGCTTCAGGAACGATTAAATTAGATTCGACCTCTTCATATTCCTGTACAAGACTATTTAATAGTACACGAAGATCCGCTGCTGTTTCAGTTTGATTAATCGCATTACGCGCTTTACCATTACCGCGAATTCCTTTTAAGTACCATGAAGCATGTTTACGCATTTCACGTACTGCTATTCCTTCGCCCTTTAACTGGAGTAAACGTTCAAAGTGCAATAGACATACATCTATCTTTTCACGGATACTCGGTTCTTCCTTTAGCTCACCAGTTTCTAGGTATTGAACGGTACGATAAATCATCCATGGATTACCTAATGCTGCACGACCAATCATAACAGCATCTACTCCTGTTGTATCGAGCATCCGTTTAGCATCTTGTGGCGTTTCCACGTCACCATTACCAAGCACAGGAATCTTCACGTTTTCCTTCACTTGGCGAATGATATCCCAATTCGCCTTACCCTCGTACATTTGTACACGAGTACGTCCATGGACTGCTACTGCAGAGGCACCTGCACGCTCAACAGCTTGTGCATTTTCAATGGCAAAAATATGCTCATCATCCCAGCCAATACGCATTTTTACGCTGACAGGTTTTTTAACTGCATCAACAACAGCTGCCACCATTTCATATACTTTATTTGGATCTAATAACAAGCGAGCTCCTGCTTCACATTTTATAATTTTATTAACTGGGCACCCCATGTTGATATCAATAATATCAGCAGTAGTATTTTCATCCACATACTTCGCCGCTTCCACTAAGGTTGCTTTATCTCCACCAAAAATTTGTAGTGACAGAGGATTTTCACGTTCATCGATATAAAGCATACCTAATGTTTTCTCATTTTTTTGGACAATGCCCTTATCACTAATCATTTCGGCATAGACAAGCCCTGCTCCGAACTCTTTAACTGTTAATCGGAAAGCAGAGTTACAAATCCCTGCCATGGGCGCTAAAACTACTCGATTGTCCATAACAATATCGCCAATTTGAAATGGCTTCTCTGTTGTATGACTCAACGTTGTCTTCCTCCTCTAAAGGCTCTTTCCTCTTCTTCGCTATCTATGTTAATGCTGTGCATTAAAATTCATTGATACTGTATTTCTATAGCTTAATGTACCGTCGAAGGTTCTTTAAACGTTTTCCATAAGGTTACACCTTCATTTTCGCAATCCATTTGCTGCAACAGATTATGTGCTTGTTGTAGTTGTTCACCAAGAGGTGATGGTGTAATCTCAACTAAGGGTACTAAGACAAACGCTCGCTCGTACATTCTTGGATGGGGAACAATTAAGCTCTCAGTTTTAATATTTTCGTGATTGTATAGCAAAATGTCAAGGTCAATGATTCGTGGGCCCCAGCGGAATTCTCTTACACGCCCTAATTCCTGTTCAATTGATTGGCAAATCTCCAACATATCAGCAGATGAGACATTCGTTTTAATATGAACAGCTATATTTAAAAAATCTGCCTGATCTGTGTACCCCACTGCAGCTGTTTCATAAACAGATGAAATACGAACAACCTCAATATTACTTTTTTCCTTTAATAGGGCAACGGCATGCTGAAGATTCTCATATCTCTCTCCCATATTAGTTCCGATAGATAGGTAGACATCCTTCATTAGAAATCACCTCTCGTTACCTCAACAGACACCTCTTTATAATAACCATGAATAGGTGGGTCTGGTTTAATTAGCTCTACTCGAACGCCCTTTACTTTATCAGGGTAGGTTGTTAATACTGCATTCGCTATTTTCACAACAAGAGCTTCAATAAGCTTTAATGGATCGCCCTCTACGATATCACGACATATCGCATATACCTCTGCATAATTGACTGTATAAGAGAGATCATCAGTTTCCCCAGCCTTTGTCATATCTACAGCAAGAGAAACATTTGCTCTGAAGCGTTGACCAAGAGTCGTTTCTGCTGCTAATACACCATGATAGCCGTAAAACTGCATGTCCTTTAAGTGAATATAATCCATCACGCTTCCTCCTTAAACAAACGTTTTCCTACTAAAATATCAGTCATATGCGTGGCACGTGCCATTTCTTTTACATCATGAACTCTTATCATATGACAACCCTTTTCAATACCGTAAACTACTGTTGCAGCAGTCCCTTCAAGACGCTCCTCGACAGGTAGGTTCAAGACATTGCCAATCATTGATTTCCGTGATGTCGCTAATAACACTGGATAGCCCATAGCTACTAAATCCCTTAAATGTTGCATCATAGCAATATTTTGTGCAGTGTTTTTAGCAAAGCCGATACCTGGGTCTAAGATGATATGATGATCAGGAACGCCGGCTTGATGTGCAATAGCGATACTTCTTTCTAAATCCGCTTTTGCCGAGGCCCAAAAATCAATACCATAGTCCATATTTTCACGATTGTGCATTAAAATAATGGGAACATGCAAATCTGCAGCAACTTGGGCAATTTCCGGCTCCGCTTTTGCTCCCCATATATCATTAATGATGTGTGCCCCCGCTTCAATTGCGGCACGTGCTACATTTGCTTTATACGTATCAACGGAAATAATCGCCTTTACTTCTTTGGCTAACGCTTGAATAACAGGTACGATCCGTGCAATTTCATCTTCATCTGAAATTCGTTCATACCCTGGACGAGTAGATTCCCCACCAACGTCAATTATTTTAGCTCCATCAGCAACCATTTTTTTCGCTTGAGCAACAGCAGCTTCAACATTGTTATACTTGCCACCATCTGAGAAGGAATCTGGTGTAACATTTAGAATGCCCATAACAAATGTTTCTTTTGTATAGTCTAATGTAATACCATTAATGGTTAATGGTTTCGTATATTTTTCTAGCATGAAAACGCTCCTTCTATCCTTGCTCCACTTCTTGAACAAATGCTTCATGTAAACACGAATAAATTGGCCCTTTATTGCCTAAAAATTGTAGGTTTTCTAAGCTACTTATAGGCACAAGCTCTTGCACAGAATTGGTAATGAAGCATTCTGTACTTTGTAGTAAGTCTTCTTTTGTATAAAAGCCTTCCATCACCTTAAGACCAAGAGCATTGGCCTTCTCTAAGACCCATGCTCGAATAATCCCTGGTAAAATGCCTGTCTCTAAAGAAGGCGTATATAGTATATCATTTTTTACCCAAAAAACATTTGATGTTACCCCTTCAGCTACATAACCCTCTTGCGTTAAAAAGAAACCTTCTTGCTGTGCCAATGACGGCATTTCAAAGCGACCGAGTACGTTATTGCCATAATGATGTGATTTAACACGTAATCCTTGTTCAGGTGTATTGCGTGGAGTTGAAAGCCATTGGGCTATTTTCTCAGTCCCCCGCGGTATGTCCTGAAGTTCTTTACGAAAGATGATGACATTGGGTTGTTTATATTCGGTTGGCTGTAGTCCAATATTATGCTCTCCAGCTGATACATTTAAACGGAAGTAGCCATCTTGCCCGCCTGCTAGTTCATTTAATTGCTGCACTACCTCTAGTAAAACATTTTCAGGATAGGTTAAATGAATGTGGTATTGTGATAATGCAAGCTGTAATCTTTCCATATGTTCTTCCCAGCCAAATACCTGACCTCCATATGTCCGAAACGTTTCAAAAAAACCCAATCCGTACAAAAATCCATGATCAAATGGAGAAATACGCAAATCCCGTGCAGCCACATAGTGCCCATTCATCCAGCATTGCATCTATTTCACCCCTTCGACGTGGGTTTCTATAAATTGGCGAAGGAGTCTTTTACCTTGCTCAGTCATAATGGATTCTGGATGATATTGTACACCCTCAATTGGATATTCTTTATGACGAAGCCCCATAATTTCTCCCTCCTCAGTCCAAGCTGTGATTTCAAGACAAGCGGGTAATGTCTCTTTCTCTACAATAAGGGAGTGGTAGCGAGTTGCCAGGAATGGGTTTGGCATGCCTTTATGCAAACCTACTTCAGCGTGGAGTACAGGTGATGTCTTTCCGTGCATTAGACGCTCGGCCCGTATGACATTGCCGCCAAATACCTGTGCAAGCGCCTGATGACCAAGACAAACACCCAAAATCGGAATATTTCCTGCGAAATATTTAATAATGTTCAAGCTTTCACCTGCTTCATTTGGGCTACATGGTCCCGGTGAAATAACAATCATATCTGGTGCTAGTTGTTCTATCTCCTCTGCCGTTATAACATCATTGCGCTTCACCACTATCTCATGACCAAATTCACCCAAATATTGGACGATATTATAGATAAAAGAATCATAATTATCAATCATTAAAATCATTTTGCTCGCTCCTCTGCCATTGCCTTTGCCTGCCACATTGCCTTCGCTTTATTTAACGATTCCTGATACTCTCTTTCGGGAACAGAGTCAATGACAATGCCTGCTCCTGCCTGGATATGCGAAACTCCATCTTTTATAAACGCTGTCCGAATGACAATATTAAACTCCATGTCACCTGTAAAGCCGAGCCAACCAATCGAACCTGTATATAAACCACGGCGCACAGGCTCTAGTTCCTCAATAATTTCCATAGTGCGGATCTTCGGAGCTCCTGTAATTGTCCCTCCTGGGAACATTGCACGAATAACATCCGCATTTGTTTTACCTTCTGCTATTTCGCCTCGTACATTCGACACAATATGCATTACATGAGAATAGCGCTCAATGACCATAAACTCGTCCACTTCCACTGTTCCATAGGTTGACACCCGACCTAAATCATTGCGCTCTAAATCCACTAGCATCACATGCTCAGCGCGTTCTTTATCATTATCAATTAATTCTTGTGCTAATGCTAAATCTTCCGCCTCTGATTTCCCTCTTGGTCGAGTACCAGCAATTGGCCTTGTAGATAATTCATTTCCATGGCGTTTGACTAATAACTCCGGGGATCCAGAAACAACAGCAAAATCTGGTGCTTCAATATAAGCCATGTACGGTGATGGATTAAATGCTCGTAATGCCTCATAGACATCCATAGCTGAAGCATTTAATTTCTTGGACTGTCGAACAGACAAATTCACTTGAAACACATCACCCTGTGCTATATAGGTTTGTATTTTTTTTACGGCTGCCTCAAAATCTGTTCCAGCAAATGAAACAAGTAGTTCATTTTCATCATTGATAACTTCTACAGCGTTTGTTTTTTCAAATTTTCGCGTAGCTAGTCCATCTTGTGCTGCAACCTGCCAGTTATGAGCCCACTGTTCCAAGTTAACATCACTTTCGTCTATCTTCATAAGCGTCACTATATTGGTCTTCACATCATGCACTGCCCAGCAATCAAATATATAAAAATAGTTGTCTGGTATTTCTAAGTCATTCTTCGCTGTATTGGGAAGCACTTCAATTTTACGTGCATAATCATATGTGACAAATCCAATGGCTCCCCCTTGAAAAACAGGAAGCTCCGCATGATAAGGAATTTTATATTCTGCCACGAGCTCTTCCAGTAAGGCCAGAGATTCACCCTGTAAAACTTCGTGTCTACCATTTCTCCAATTGACTGACAGTCCATCCTCTACCGATTGTGCAATGGCTAATGGATTCCAAGCAGCAATCGTAAAATGTCCACCACGTCCACTTTCTAAAAATACATGTGCTTGTTGTGTCTCTGTTTGTTTCTTGTAGCTATAAAAAAATGAATCTGCATCCATCGTTAATGTTTTCGTAAGTATAGTCTTCAAGTCTTCTTTCCCCTTTAAACATATGATGTGATTCCATCTTAACTTGAATAGTACATAGAAGCGAATATTTTTATAATTTTAATAGTGTCCATTTCTAGGCATTAAAAAGGACCCCTTTTATAAAGGAGTCCTAACATAAAAATTAAAAATTAATCTTCAAATTGGTATAAAGGTGTTGATAGATAACGCTCACCGTTTGAAGGAACGATCGCAAGAACATTTGAACCCTTACCTAAACGTTTTGCTGCTTCAATTGCAGCATAGATAGCAGCACCAGATGAGATACCACATAAAATCCCTTCTTCACGAGCCACTTTACGCGCTACTTCAAAAGCAATCTCATTTTCAACAGGGAATACTGAAGAATAGATGTCAGTATCTAATACTGCTGGAACAAATCCAGCACCAATACCTTGAATTTTATGTGGCCCTGGTTGACCACCAGAAAGTACTGGTGAATCCTTTGGCTCAACTGCAATGATTTCAATGTTTGGATACTTTTCTTTTAATACAGCACCAGCACCCGTAATTGTACCACCCGTACCAACACCAGCTACAAATGCATCTAGTGTTAGACCATCAAATGCTTCTACAATTTCAGGACCAGTTGTTAGACGGTGAATAACAGCGTTCGCTGGGTTTGTAAATTGTTGTGGCAGGAAGTAGCCGTGCTCTGCAGATAATTCCTCTGCTTTAGCGATTGCACCTTTCATACCTGCTGGACCTGGAGTTAACACTAGCTCTGCGCCATAAGCTCGTAAAAGGTTACGACGCTCTAAGCTCATTGTTTCTGGCATAACTAAAATGGCTTTATATCCTTTAGCAGCTGCAATCATTGCAAGACCAATACCTGTATTACCGGATGTCGGCTCAATAATTGTACCGCCAGGTTTTAATGTCCCATCTTTTTCGGCCGCCTCAATCATTGCTAAGGCTAAACGGTCTTTTACTGAACTACCTGGATTAAAATATTCTAATTTTACATATACAGTACCTTCATTTTCACTTGTTGCATGATTTAATTTTACGATTGGTGTTTTACCAACTAATTCAGCTACTGAGTTTGCTATTTTACTCATTTAATAATCCACTCCCAATCCCTACTATTTTTATAGGTTTTACTTATTTTGTATTTTATCAATTTTTCCATTCGATTGTCAATAAATAAACCGTATATTTTCAGAATATTTATCTGATACTTTGTTTTTAAATAAAGATAAAAAGAATCTGCCTCTTTTATTTGGGTTTGTCACTACAAATGCCTGCAAGTTTGATCAGACTCGTTGTACCCACAAAAAATTGCAGACTCTTTTCGTTTATCACTTTTCCTTTTTAGACTCTCCATAATACCAAGTAGCATTAAATTCAGACCAAAATGCTTCTGGTGTTACGGATTGTGGTAATTGCTCTAAAGCCAATTCCCGCTCTATATGTTCTTTCACATCGTCATATGTAAAGGATTGTCCTTCTAATACCTCTTGCACTTGAACAATTCCGTAATGACCATTATCTAATTTAAAGGCCTTACTTACCTCTTTTGTCTTAAGAGATTTCACAGCATTAATAATTGCGGGGTCTATATTTTCCTGATTCTCTGTAAGGTAGCCAATATCTCCCCCTAGACTAGCTGAGGCACTATCAACGGAAATTTCACGTGCCAGCACCATAAAATCAGAGCCATTTTTTAATTCACCCAATGCTTCGTCAGCAGCCTTTTTTGAATCGACTTCAATAAAATTGGTACGATAGCTTGTTTTTGTATTATATAATCCTTGATTTTCCTCATAATACTTTTCAACACTTTCTTCTTCTATCACTACGTCCTTTGTGAGTACTTTATCCAATATAAGCTGTGATCGAATTTTTTGGCGTAGCTGCTCTGCTGAAAGATTTTGCATGGCCGTATCAAACTTATCTTGAGCAGAACGCATTAGCGCTAGTTCAAGGTCAATTTCTTTGTCTGTAACTTTTATTTTATATGTTTTAGCTGCCTTTTCCATGACCGATTCATTCACTAAATTTTGGAGTGTTTCTTTACCATATCGTTCTTCCATGGCAATCATCCATTCTTGGCGTGTAATTACATCCCCGTCAATGGTAGCGACCTGCTCATCGCTACCAATTTCCTGACCTTTATTCGGGATCAACCAACTAATGAACCACAAAATATTTCCTAATAACAAAATCGATATAACAGCTAAAGCAGGTTTTGTCTTTAAACGACGTTGCAGTAAAGGCGTTTGGTTTGGTGATACAGTGGTTGAGGGTCTTCGATTACGCGTTGAGCTCATCGATAAACCCTTCTAACTCATCTTTAGAGAAGCTGTATTTTTCTAAGCAGAAATGACACTCTGCTTCAGCTCCGCCATCCTCTTCAATCATTTCTTTAATTTCTGCAGTTCCTAAACCTAAAATTGCTGCACCAAACCGCTCTTTAGAACATTGACATTTAAATTCAATTGGCATGGAATCTAAAATTTGCAGGTGACCATTTCCTAAAACAGCTTCTAGAATTTGCTCTGGCGTAAACCCTTTTTCAATCATTTTTGAAACAGGCTCTATTGTAGCAAGGTGTTGTTCAATTTCTTTGATCGTTTCTTCCTCACAACCAGGCATTAATTGTAAAATAAATCCACCAGCTGCAAGAATAGTGTTGTCTGGATTAACGAGTACACCTAATCCAACAGATGACGGTACTTGCTCAGAAGTAGCAAAATAATAAGTAAAATCTTCAGCAATTTCACCCGAAACAATTGGTGTTTGTCCAGAGAACATATCTCTTAATCCAAGATCTTTTACGATTGTAAGAGCTCCTTCTGTTCCAACACCTGCACGAACATCTAACTTACCATGTTCGTTTAAATCAAAGTGAACATGAGGATTTGTCACAAACCCACGTACTTCACCATGTGCATTACTATCAATCACCATTGGTCCAATTGGGCCATTACCCTCAATTTTTATAGTGATTTTCTCTTCGCCTTTTAACATAGCTCCCATCATGACAGCGGCTGTCATTGAACGACCTAAAGCTGCTGATACAACCGGCCATGTATTATGACGACGTTGTGCTTCTCCTACTGTGGCTGTTGTACGGGCTGCAAATACACGTACTTGACCATTAAAACCTAAACCTCTTACTAAATAATCATTCATAAATAGAATGTCCCTCATTTCCTATTGGTTACGTTTATATAGCTTATATAAACCCTTTAAAGTTAGAAATGGATCCACAACATCAATTATTTGTGTCTCCCCTGCGATCAGATTTGCTAGTCCACCTGTAGCAATCACTAACGGCTCCTCTTTACTTTGTGCTTTCATTCGGTTTACAATGCCCTCCACTTGTCCTACAAAGCCATAAAAAATTCCTGCCTGCATGGCAGAAACGGTCGTTTTCCCGATAATATGTGTAGGTCGAACTATTTCAATACGCGGCAATCTCGCAGCTTGTGTATAAAGAGCCTCTGTAGAAATAGTTATGCCCGGTGCAATAGCACCACCCATGTAATCGCCCTTTTCGTTCAAATAACAATAGGTTGTCGCTGTACCAAAATCAACTATGATACAAGGGGCTTTATATAAATCAAGAGCTGCTATGGCATTCACAATGCGGTCAGACCCTACCTCACGCGGATTTTCGTATTTAATATTTAAACCTGTTTTTACACCAGGACCAACTACCAAAGGCCTTTTTTGAAAATATTTCTGACACATTGCCTCTAATGAAAACATAATTGGTGGCACAACTGAGGATATAATAATGCCTGTAATTTGTTCAAATGAAATGCCTGCGTGATTAAAAAAAGAAAGAACTTGCATAGCATATTCATCTTCTGTTTTATGAAGGTCTGTTACCATACGCCAATGGAAGGCTAATTGATCGTTGTCATTGTAGACACCTAATACAATATTAGAATTCCCTGCATCTAAAACTAAAATCAAGGCTAACACCTCCCATATCGTCATTGTAACTTTCGCCACTCTATTGTTACAACTTTTGTCTAAAAAAAGTGAATATACTTTAGAAAATGATACCACACTTTTTATCTTGATTCAGCAGATGTCCCTCTCGTCTAAATGGTGGAAATGAACGCTTTTTGTTTGATAATCAGTTGTCAAACACACGCAGAAAAACGGAACATCGTCAAAAGCCCACATTTACCTCAATACCTCTTATGAATGTCATAAATTTTGAAGAGTAATCAAAAAACATTGTTCTTTAAAAAGGAGCTTCCTTAAAGTAGGAAGCCCCATTGAAATTATTTGAAATTAAATGTTTCTGGATCTGGACCGCAACGTAATCCATCATTTAACGCATCTAACTGCGCCATTTCCTCATCTGTTAAAGAAAAGTTAAAAACATCTAGATTTTCGACCATACGTGTAGGTGTCATCGTTTTTGGAATCGTAACTACATTATGTTGTACATCATAGCGTAATACAATCTGCGCAGGCGTTTTATCGTATTTAGATGCTAACTCTTGAATTAAGGCTTCCTCTAGTAGGGAACCATTCATCAATGGAGACCACGCCTCCACCTGTATGCCTTTATCCTGACAATAAGCACGAACTTCCTCTTGTGTTAAATGCGGATGGAATTCGATTTGATTAATAACAGGGACAACAGTAGTTTCCTTCAAAAGCTTTTCTAAATGGTGTACGTGGAAATTACTAACCCCAATTGAACGTACTCGATCATCTTGATATATTTTTTCTAGTGCTTTATAAACTTCAATGTAATTTTCGTCAATCCCTGGCCAGTGCACTAAATACAAATCCAAATAGTCTAACCCGATTTTTTCTAAACTACTATCGTAAGCAGCAAGTGTTTCGTCATAGGAAAGACCATCGTTCCAAACTTTTGATGTGATAAATAGTTCATCACGAGTTACTAAACCTTCTTCTATGGCTGCACGTATTCCTCGTCCAACACTTTCTTCATTACGATATACCTGTGCTGTATCAATGCTACGATAACCCTTTGCAATTGCTGTTTTTACAGCTTCAGCTAAGTCATCTCCTTCAGGTACTCTAAAAACGCCATAACCAACTAAAGGCATTTTAAGTCCATTATTCAATGTTACATTTCCCATGCTTAAACACTCCTATCTATAAAATATCCTCTAACGAAGATTCGTATAGAGCTTATCTTTCACTCCTATATCCTAATGCTTATTAGTAATAAAAGGCAAAGAAAAAGACTGCTTACCAAATTAGTAAACAGTCTTCCTACTTTTAATCACGTTTTTCATCGATACCTTTAGGAGCATCATTTTGTTGTTCTTTATTTTCTTTAGCTAAATCAAGAGTTGTTGGATTCGGCTCTTTACTCAGTAGCTCTTTTTCAACAACTGGTTTACCAATTGTATCTAATGTTGGCTTCGCTTCAATTTTCGGCGTATTATCCTCAATTTTTTCTACAGCCTCTGGCTCTGGTAAAACACCATGGTCACGCAAATGCTCGATTTCCTGTGCATTTAACGTTTCTTTCTCCATTAAAGTATTGGCAATTAAATCAAGCAGCTCACGTTTTTCCGTTAGGATACGTTTTGTACGCTCATATTGAGTATCAATAATTTTTTGCATTTCTTTATCGATTTCATAAGCTACAGAATCAGAGTAGTTTTGGTCTGAATTAAAGTCGCGACCAAGGAATACATTACCGCCCTGACTTGAACCAAATTGCATAGCACCAAGGTTTTCACTCATTCCGTATTCAGTAACCATTGCACGAGCAATGCTTGTAACCTTTTGGAAATCATTATGTGCCCCAGTAGAAACTTCACCAAGAACAATTTCTTCAGCTACACGACCACCAAGGAGACCTGCAATACGATCTAAAAGCTCTTGCTTTGTTGTAAAGAAGCGCTCTTCCTTCGGTAACATAATCGCATACCCACCCGCTTGACCACGCGGAACAATTGTTACTTTGTGTACTGTATCTGCTTCATCAAGCTCAAGACCAACAACTACGTGGCCGGCTTCATGGAAGGATACAAGTTTCTTCTCCTTGGCTGAATATACACGGCTAGCTTTAGCTGGACCAGCGATTACACGGTCAGAAGCTTCATCGATATCTGCCATATTGATGGTGCGTTTACTTTTACGAGCCGCAACAAGCGCTGCTTCGTTTAATAAGTTTTCTAAATCTGCACCTGAGAAACCTGGCGTACGTTGTGCAACTGCTGCTAAATCAACTGTATCTGCTAATGGCTTATTGCGTGCATGTACTTTAAGAATCGCCTCACGTCCTTTTACATCAGGATGTCCTACTGTAATTTGACGGTCAAATCGACCAGGACGTAATAACGCTTTATCTAAAATATCTGGGCGGTTTGTTGCAGCGATAATAATAATACCTTCGTTTGCTCCGAAACCATCCATTTCAACTAACAATTGGTTAAGTGTTTGTTCACGCTCATCATGTCCACCACCAAGACCTGCGCCACGTTGACGACCAACCGCATCAATCTCATCAATAAAGATGATACATGGTGCGTTTTTCTTAGCATTTTCGAATAAATCACGGACACGTGATGCACCGACACCTACAAACATTTCTACGAAATCAGAACCCGAAATTGAGAAGAAAGGAACGCCTGCTTCACCTGCTACTGCACGGGCAAGTAATGTTTTACCTGTACCTGGAGGACCTACAAGTAAGATACCTTTTGGAATACGCGCACCAATTTCAGTAAACTTGCGATGGTCTTTTAAAAATTCTACAACCTCAACAAGCTCTGCTTTCTCTTCATCAGCACCTGCTACATCTGTAAAACGTACTTTTTTCTTTTGATCGTCATAAAGCTTAGCTTTACTTTTACCAAAGCTCATCACTTTATTTCCGCCGCCTTGAGATTGACTCATTAGGAAGAAGAATAAGAAAATGATGATAATGAAAGGAATAATTCCCGTAAAGAATTGAATCCATCCACTTGTTTCTGGTGCTGCTAAATAACTAATATTACTATCTTTATCCCTAGCAGCCTCATCGATACGGTCCATTAAAGATTGGTTATCACGAGGGATATTCGTTGTAAAGCTTTGACCCTTTTCATAACCTTTCAGTGTACCTTCAACGACGTAAACTGATTTATCAGGTTGAATTGTTGCACTTGTTATTTCTTTTTTATCTAGAGCTTCTTGAAACTCATGATAAGATAATTCTTTCGTTGGTGAATTTCCACCATTGAAAGTACCAAAAATACCGATAATCACTAGGAAAATCAGTAGATAGAATATGGTATATCGAAATATTCGATTCATCTCCAGCCTCCTCATTACAAACAGAAAAATTATAAGTAAAATCTTAACATATCATGATTTCATCATACAACGAAAAGCCCTACTTAAAAAATGTTTCGTTCACTTTTTGCCGTTATCAAAACAGTTTTTAGGCCATCTTTATACGTCCCAGCGTAATTGTACCTGTTCCTTGGACTTGATTTAGCTGAACATTGTGTCAAGATTTTGAATTATGTTAAACATAACGAAAAATACGTGACTTGCGCTGGAGGTCTTACTTTAATAGCTGGTCTTTTTGTATCTTAGAAAGAATAAACTTCAGGCTTCAAGATACCAATATAAGGTAAGTTGCGATATTTTTCTGCGTAATCTAAACCATACCCTACAACGAAGCCATCTGGCACTTCAAAGCCAACATAATCAGCAGATAGGTTTACTTTGCGACCTGATGGTTTATCAAGTAATGTAACAATTTTGATGGATTTTGCTTTGCGATATTTAAATAAATCCACTAGATAGCTTAACGTTAAACCACTATCAATAATATCCTCGATGATTAATACGTCACGTCCCTCAACGCTTGTATTTAAATCCTTTAAAATCTTTACTTCACCAGAAGAAACAGTAGCGTTACCATAACTAGAAACATCCATAAAATCTAATTCAATGAAAGAATCGAAACGTTTCATTAAATCAGTCATAAATGGCATTGCCCCTTTAAGAACACCTACAGCTAATGGGAATGCATCTTTGTATTCCGCTGTTAGTTGTGCTCCTAAGTCTGCAATTCTTTCTTGCAATTGTTCTTCTGTAATCATAATTTTTTCGATGTCATTTTGTAACATATCGATTCCTCCTCGTGATGTATCAAAAAATCTTCAACCTATTACGTTGAAATATTTTACAAAGACCTTAGTCTACGATGAGCACTGTATCATCGTTTGGTTGCGGAGTGGTTGAAAAAAATATTCCCATACGCACACCAATTACCGCTACCACCTCATCAGTTTGAGAAATCAGTAACGGCCAGCTATTTCGCTCATTTAAAGGAATCTTTTCATCTATAAAAAGGCGAGATAAGCGTTTTGGCTGATCCATTCCTTTTAACAGCATTTTATCTCCATCCTTCCGTGCTCGAATGTAAAGCGGTAGATGGAGTTTGCTAGCGTTAAAATAAAAAAGTTGTGCAGTATCCGTCAGCAATTCAGACGATAAATCATGCAAATTGACTACGCATAAGCGTTCACCATTTATCAGTGTTGTCCATCCATTAGCAATTGAAATAATCTGTTTCTCAGGAGATGTTTGATCCTCTAATGGTTTATTCTTCTGAATCGTTAATTTCCCGTAACGGCGAACTGCTAGAAAATCTTCAGGCAAGTGAATTTCAGCATACCCTGCTGTTGTATCACAAAGCTTTAAAATTGAAGTCAATAAAGCAAAACTTTGTATCGTATTTGAATCTTTGTAAAGATAGTTTAATAGTATTAAAATGAGCCTCCTTTGTAAAGCAAGTGGTATCAATTGAAAAGCCTCAATTTCTAGGCTATATGTATTTTCGTTACTTCTTATTACGGTTTGAGAAAATACATCTTGGGCTAATGACATTAAAAAGGCGTCGTCTACTTGTAAATGCTTTGTGAAATGGGTGATTTGTTCAGTTACCCGAGGATTTTCCGCCTCCAGTAAAGGCACTACATGATGTCTAAATCGATTGCGTACATAAGTATCTTTGGAATTGCTAGCATCTTCTCGATAATCCAAACCTTTTCTAAGTAAATATTCCCTTATTTCAGACTTTGTAACCGTTAAAAACGGACGAATTAATGATTTTCCTTCAAAAAGTCGTTGGGGACGTATGCCTTGCATACTATTCATTGTTGCGTTTTTCGTAAGGGCCATTAATACTGACTCCAGTTGGTCATCCGCATGATGTGCAGTTACAAGCTTATTTGCATTTATTTTTCCCAAGATTTCTTTGAAATATCGATACCTTTCTCTACGACAAATGAGCTGTGTATTACCATTTTCCTGTGCCATAATTGCAGGTACTGGAATCTCGGTAGCATGTAAGGAAACACCATTGTCGTCACAATACTTTTGGACAAACGCTCTATCTTCAGCTGAAGCTTGTCCTCTCAACATATGGTCAACATGCACTGCTTCTACTTGAATATTCCACTGCTCCTGTGTCTGTACAAAGTAATGGAGTAATGCCATTGAGTCCACTCCACCCGAAACGGCGATGAGAAGATGGTCGCCTTGCTGTAATAATTGCTCTTCTTCAATAAATGTTTTGACCTTTAATTCAAATGACAAACGCTTCTCCTCCCCTTTTCGTTGTTATTGATTATCAGTGACTCATAGAATATTGAGCTGGTCTAAAAACAGACCATGTCGGTACAACATGTGTCACCTCTAACATTAGTACTGTACAATCGTCCT
>NZ_DAMDAY010000010.1:50778-53489 GCF_032093475.1 Lysinibacillus sp.
CGTAGTTAACTTTTCTTGAATGGTTTTATTTGTACTTGCGACCTGCTGTGCAAAAGCTAAAAACGCCTCCTCCTGCTCACTCCAATCAGCTACGCTTGAAAATAGACCATCTGAATGCATTAAAATGACGTCTCCTGCCTTCAGTTTCCTTTTCTCAGCCTCCACTGCTGAAATTGATAAGAATCCTACAGGTGCTGCATTACTTTCAACTTTCAGTACTTCTTTCCCACGTAAAATATAGGTCGACATTCCTCCAGCCTTCCACGACCACAAATCACCATGCTGTAAATCAACGAGAGCAAAATCAAGTGTTGCGTACATATCATCTTGTTGCTTTAATGACATGACATAATGCAATGTATGCATCGCAGTTTCCGGATTCATATTGTAATTGAGACACTCTCTCATCAAATGTATCAATTTTCTACTTTCATGTTGTGCTTCTTTACTTTGCCCCATACCATCAGACAACAATATCGCAAATAACCCTGGATGCAATTGGAAGAGGGCATGTGAATCCCCAGAGTATAAGGTAGCATTTTTAGACATGCTATATATATCATACTCTACTTCAAAGCTAATAGCTGATCTAAAGCATATTTGTACATGACGAAACGGTATTTCACAGGCTGTTACTTTTTCAATTTCAAAAGGTTCATCAAAAATTTCATAAAGAATTGGCAATATCATACGTTCAGCTAGTGTCGTATCTTCCTCCCAGTTGACCCGTGCTGGCGCTAAAGCACAGACAATTTTTCTTGCTCCTGGCTTATTGCTAAGCACATCAAGTTGAAAACATTCAATATGGGCCTCCTTTAAACGTTCAGCGATGTCTTTTTCAACACTTACAAATGAAATCGTATCCTCCTTCATCTCAGCAATTAACTGGTTTAAATGATTACTCATATCACGAAGTTGCAGAGCAATCATTTTTTTGCCATGGAAATACTGCCCGTTAATCCGTTCTCTATAGAGCTCCGTATCTAACTCCTCAAAAATCTTCGTCGATTTCACACATTTATAGCGTATTTGTTCTTCTACACGGTGGATAGCTGATTCTTTACCTACTCCTTTCATATGAAACCAATCAGTCATCAGCTTGTCCATCCCATTATTTTTAGCTCCCCAGCAATGTTCGTATCTGAAACAACTTAAACAAGTATTCATTGGAGAAACTTCCTTCGCTTCTTCAACCGGTGCCGTCATAAAACGATCAAACACAAGCTCCTTCATGAATTGAACAAAATGCTGAAAATGCTCTAACTTATATGTTACATGATCTGTTAACCAGTTCTGACGTGCCAGTAAAACCTCCTCACGTTGTGGGAAGAGCTTGTCCCTTACCTTATCTGAATATTTTTTAGGAATCATTAGAAAAAGAAGACTACCAATAGCAATAGAGGTAAAATAAACGCTATCTAAAGGCAATGTGGCGTCATAAAATAAAAAGAACACACTTGGTAAAATACTTCCGATGGCAACCCCAAATCTACCACCCTTCGCTCCCATACCCGCACACAGCCCTGTTAAAGTTGCAACTGAGAGCATGCCGGTAAATGAAAGCTTTGCCACACCGATTAGCGTCCCTAGCACAGCCCCGATTACAGTTGCCAAGGGAACACTCCCAACTAATGCACCAAAACAGATAAAGAGTTGCAATAAAAAAATGGGGAGAGAAAAATAGCTAAACACAACTGCTTGCATCCCTGTAAGCATGGCGGCAAACACCACTAATCCAGAACCCAGCTTCTCATATGTCCAATGACTCGTAAACCATTCATACGAGTTAACAAACAGCACTTGCATAAACAGCGTCATAATAAGAGCTAGAGCTACCTCACAGCCTACATAAAATTGTACAAGCACTGGTGGTAAGCCTTGATACATCACTCCTTGCCACATTATTTGTACTAGCAATACAGCTAAAGATACGGCAATGCTTTGTGGCAGCTGCCAGTAACGGAAACGCATAATACATTCATACATAACGATCTGTAAAGCTAGAATAAGGACTTGTCCAAAGCCAAGGAAAAAACAACCAACTAAACTACCAAATAGAACATATTTTGCATACTCCCTATATTTCGTTCGAATGATGGCCCAAAAAGGAACTGAGAACGGTACAGCTGCTTCGAACACAACGGATTGAGCTAGAAAAAAAGCGGTTAAGAAAAATAGAGAGCCTATCAGTATTTGTTTCTTTTTTATACCTATTTTTCGGCCTTCTACATTCGTTGTATTATACCATTCAATACTTGTCATATAACTTTCCCCTTTCCGCACTTTTGGCTATTATAAAAAATTATGTGTGGAAAGATTGTCTGACGTTGACAGAAAAAAATTAAAATATTTCGACTAATAGATATACATAAATACGAGAACTGGCAACAATTTCTTTCACAGTTGCCTTATATTTATGAAAAACGTTGAAAAACCACCTTATTGATACAAAATAATAATGTCTATACTTTTACCCTCACCATACTTAAATGGCATTCTATGTACTATCTCGTACTTCATTAAACTACTGCACCGATACATTTCTACGTAAGAACAAAAAATCCGCTAAAATAACACTTCTACACTAATTTTTATTAATTATATTTTTTATTATTTTTTTAATAAACTTACTTGACACTAACGCAATTGGCTTGTATTATTTAACTTGTTGCTTAACGACATGCGGAAGTAGTTCAGTGGTAGAACACCAC
>NZ_DAMDAY010000011.1:0-50049 GCF_032093475.1 Lysinibacillus sp.
ACCTTCATGTTCAATCGGATTTTGTGTGGCCATAACAAAAAACGGCTGATTTATCATCAATGTTGTTCCGTCAATTGTAACAGAGGCCTCCTCCATACCCTCTAACAAGGCGGACTGTGTTTTTGGCGACGTACGGTTTATTTCATCCGCTAAGACAACATCCCCCATAATTGGTCCAGGACGAAATTCAAACTCCATAGTCTTTGGATTATAAATAGAAACACCAACTACATCTGATGGCAATAAATCTGGCGTAAATTGAATTCGCTTAAATTGTGCATCAAAAGATTTTGCAAGTGCTCGCACCATCATTGTCTTTCCGACCCCAGGAACATCTTCCAATAATACATGGCCCCTCGCTAATAATGCGACAATACCGAGCTCAGCAACCTCTCTTTTACCAATCATTACTTTTTCTATATTTTCCAAAACATCTTGTATTTGAGAATTCATAAATCAAAAAACCTCCCATTCCGTCAGACAATTGCGAGAATTGTACGATAACTTATCTAAGCATATCGAAATTTGGCTAGTAAAACAATTATCTGAAACTTCTACCTATAGCTATTAAAGAAGGCTTGTTTGAATGTCATCAAACAAGCCTAGTTCTTATTATATAACGTTCTTCACAATTAGAATGTTACAATTTTAATCTTTTTAACCATATTTTTCACAATTAGATTACAAAAAAAAACTCCCCACATCAGAAAATGTAGGGAGAGCCATTTTTAAATAGATGAGCGGTAACTATTGAGTCTCTTCTTTTGCTTACTTAAACGACTTAGTTTTAAGGCTGTTTCATTTAATTCGTGACGTATTTGCAAATCACACGCACTATCCATATGAATAGGCGCAACATGTTGAAGTTGTCTCTGTTGAGTTGGTGTAGCCATTGTATTGTGCTTCTTCTCTTTATTTCTTTGCAAACTATGTCTAAATTGCTTTTGTGGATTCCCTCCAAAATTGTGGCTTAAATCACCAGCATGTAAATATTGAGTTTCCTGTCGAAAAACACTACTTGTCGTTGCACTTATTCTAGAAGTCCTCATAAAAAGTTACCCTCCTCTACATTTTATTATCCTTATAGGTAATTATATCGACATTATATGCTGTTAATGAACAGTATAGAACCAAATTAAATAAAAAAAGAGAGAAAAGAGCTATTTTTAAAAGTGATAAACACTTTTTCATAACCCTTTTCTCTCATCTTACTTCCAAAAATCATCAAATATCGTAATTGGCATATGACGTTTATGTTGAGAACGTAAATAATAGCCCTCTAATAGCTTGCGTGATTCTTCTGGAATTTCTTTACCCTCTAAATAATCATCAATTTGATCATACGTTACACCAAGCGCCACTTCATCTGGTAATGATGGTCGATTTTCCTCTAAATCTGCTGTTGGTACCTTTTTATAAAGATGCTCTGGACAATTTAGTTCTGCTAACAACTGTTTTCCTTGGCGTTTATTCAATCGAAAGATTGGCATTAAGTCTGCTCCGCCATCACCAAACTTTGTGTAAAAGCCTGTGATAGCTTCGGCAGCATGATCCGTCCCTAAGACAACTGCACCATTCATTGCAGCAATTGAATACTGCACCTTCATACGTTCACGAGCTTTTTCGTTCCCTTTTACAAAGTCATTTAGCTCAACACCTGCATTTGCTAGGGCGATCACACTTGCATCTACAGCCTCTTTTATATTCACTGTGTACGTTTTCGTTGGTTTTATATAATCAATGGCATCTTGGCAATCTTGTTCATCTGCTTGCACGCCATATGGTAAACGAACGGCAAAAAATGAATACTTCATTTCTCCTGCCTCTGCATTTAATTCATCAATCGCCAACTGCGCTAGCTTCCCAGTTAAAGTTGAGTCTTGACCGCCAGAAATACCAAGAACAAACCCTTTCACAAAGTTATAACGTTTTGCATATTCCTTTAAAAAATCAATGGATTTACGTATTTCCTCCTGAACATTAATAGTAGGTAATACACGCAGCTCCTCAATAATTTTTTGCTGTAAAGTCATCGTACCGTTCACTCCTTCTTTTACATTCGCTTTACCATATTGTGTACTTCTTCAATATTTCGCATCTTATTATCCCAACATTTTTGACTGAGATCGACTGGATATTCTTCAGGATTCATCGCACGTTTATATTCATCCCACAGCAATTCTAAATTTTCAGCAGCATAGTCACGCATTGCCTCTAAAGTAGGATTTTGATAGTGGATTGTCCCATTTTCAATGACATGCTGATGAAGATTTTTCGCTTCAAAATTTGTGACAAACTTTGATACAAATGTATGGATTGGATGGAACATTTTAATGCGTTCCTCTGCTTGAGGATTTTCATCTTGCATCGTGATGTAATCCCCTTCTGCCTTCCCATTCTTTTTATCAATAATTCGGTAAACATTTTTTAGTCCAGGCGTTGATACTTTTTCAGCATTGGCCGAGATTTTAATTGTATCCTCTAGCTGCCCTTCACTATTTTCAATAGCAACCATTTTATAAACCGCACCTAATGCAGGTTGATCGTAAGCTGTAATAAGTTTTGTACCTATTCCCCAAACATCTACTTTTGCACCTTGAGCTTTTAAATTTAAGATTGTATATTCATCTAAATCGTTTGAAACAATGATTTTAGCATCTTGGAAGCCAGCAGCATCCAACATCCGACGAGCTTCTTTTGATAAAAACGCAATATCTCCACTATCTAAACGTATGCCAATAAAATTAATTTTGTCTCCTAGTTCTTTCGCAACTTTTATAGCGGTTGGCACCCCAGATTTCAACGTATTGTAAGTATCTACCAAAAAGACACAATCTCGATGACGTTTAGCATACGCATGGAATGCATCATAGTCATTTTTATAAGCTTGTACTAATGCATGCGCATGTGTACCTGAGACAGGAATATTAAAAAGTTTACCCGCTCGAACATTACTAGTGGAAGCAAAACCTCCGATAAACGCTGCACGCGTTCCCCAAATGGCCGCATCCATTTCCTGTGCACGCCTTGTTCCAAATTCCATAGCCACTTCATTTTTGATAATTTGCTTAATTCGACTCGCCTTTGTTGCAATTAATGTTTGGTAGTTAACAATATTAAGCAATGCTGTTTCAATTAGTTGAGCTTCCACTAACGGAGCTTCAATTCGAACAATTGGTTCATTAGCAAAAACAAGCTCTCCTTCTACCATGGAATACATATCCCCTGTGAATCGAACATTCTTCAAATAGTCAATAAAGTCCTCTTTATAGCCTACTTCCTCACGTAAATACGCAATATCGGATTCACTAAAATGAAAATCACGAAGATAATCAAGCATTCGCTCTAATCCAGCAAATACGGCATAACCATTACCAAAAGGTAATTTCCTAAAATATAATTCAAAAACCGCTTTCTTATTATGTATGCCATCCGCCCAGTAGGATTCTGCCATATTTATTTGATATAAGTCTGTGTGTAGCGCTAAGCTATCATCTGCATAGTTTGATCTCACATAAACCCCTTCTTCCGCTTTGATAATTAGTCCTAGTATACACTATATACCCAAATTCTTGCGCCTTACATTTCTTCAACCCGATGTCAGCTTTCCTAACATAAATAGTCAGAAAATTTAGAACTGTACACATTTTAGACACAAATTTTAGTACCGCTTTCATTCCCTTTATAAAAACCTTTTTTGAAAAATAGTTCGATACCAGAAATATATCATGTTATATAACATTACATGTATTCTAAAAAAACAATTGCACTGTTTTTCATACCGTTTTAACATGTAAATTAAATTTACGCAAGGAGCTGGTAGACATGAAAAAAATTGAAGCAATCATTCGGCCTGAAGTTTTTGGGGCAGTTCGGGACGGACTTGCACAGGAAGGAATTGCTGGTTTAAGTGTTTCTGAAATCGCTGGCTGCGGTCGTCAGCTCGGTAGAACAGGGCTATTTCGCGGCAATACGTATGAAATAGAATTTTCACCTAAATTAAAGTTAGAAATGATTGTAGACGATGGAAAAGTTGATGCCATCGTAGAGATTTTGTTGCATGAGGCAGCAACTGGCAAGGTTGGTGATGGAAAAATATTCATTTATCCTGTAGAACAAGCAATTCGCATCCGAACAAAAGAAGTCGGTTCGGTTGCAGTAGAATAAAGGGGGCGATATAGATGGATGAAGTACTCTTATCTGTTAATTTAATTTGGGTGATGCTAGGCACAATTTTAGTATTCTTTATGCATGCAGGATTTGCCATGGTTGAGGCAGGATTTACTCGTTCTAAAAATGCAGTTAATATTATCATGAAGAATTTCCTTACTATTTCAATCGGCGGCATCGTCTATTTTTTATGTGGCTACGCCATAATGTTTGGCGACACATTAGGTGGTATTTTCGGCACTAGCGGCTTCGCCTTAAATGGGGTCGACGATCTTTCTTTCTTTATTTTCCAAACTATGTTTGCCGCAACAGGAGCAACTATATTATCTGGTGCTGTTGCAGAACGTACGAATATTTTCGCTTATATCGGAGTTATTATACTCATGTCTTTAGTTGTCTACCCTGTTGTAGGTCACTGGGTTTGGAGTGGTCAAGGCTGGTTAACAGATTTAGGCTTTATTGATTTTGCCGGATCTACGGTTGTTCACTTAACAGGGGCTGTCGCAGCATTTGTCGCAGCCGTTATGGTAGGACCACGACTTGGTAAATATGAAAATGGTCGGGTAAATGTTATTACAGGGCACAGTATTCCATTAGGCGCTTTAGGCGTATTTCTACTTTGGTTTGGTTGGTTTGGTTTTAATGGGGCATCTACTTTAGCCGCAGATCCTGAACTAGTTCCCAATGTCATTGCCAATACATTCTTTGCCGCAGCAGCTGGCGTAGCTGCTACCGCATTCTATACGAAATTTCGTTACGGACATATTGATGGTTCCCTTACATTAAACGGTGCATTAGCAGGTCTTGTAGGGATTACAGCTGGTGCTGCAAATGTTAGTATTATAGGTTCCCTTATTATTGGCCTTGTAGCAGCTCCATTCCTTGTTGAAGGTGTACGTTTCCTAGAGTGGAAGCTAAAAGTAGATGATCCCGTTGGAGCAATTGCTGTTCATGGGATATGTGGGATTTGGGGAACACTAGCCGTTGGATTATTTGACATCGGTGGTCAAGGCCTATTTTATGGTGGTGGATTTGGTCTGCTAGGTATCCAAGCAATCGGTATCATCGCAACCATTGCCTGGGTTAGCGTATCTGTGGCAGTTGGCCTTTTAATTATCAAAGCATTTATTCCATTACGCGTAACGGCTGAAGAAGAAATTGCTGGCTTAGATGTAATGGAACACGGTGCTCCAGCTTACGAATTCCAGGATATATTTAAAAGCTCCGCGGTTCGAGGGGAAACCTTCGCCCACCGTTTAACACACTTTGGTAAAACACAGCAAAACCATGTAAAAGAAGAACAACACGTATAACTAGGGAAATCTGCCGCCTTTTCTTAAAGTAATGGGGGCAGATTTATATATATATTTGTCTATCGAAAGTTATCTCTTTTTTTGCTCGAGGTAGAGAGATGTGATCATACTTTTGCCGAAAGTGCTCTTAACCACTGTTAAAGTGATCATTTCTTTGCCGAAAGCGCTCCTAACCTCGATCCAAGTGATCATTCCCACTATCGATTCACTTAAGCTTTCTCTAAATCAAGTAAAAACTTCTTCATCTCTAGGCCACTGCGAAAACCAGTTAATTGACCATTTTTGCCAATGACACGATGACACGGAATAATAGCTAGAATTGGATTTGCTCCAATTGCACTGCCTACAGCTCTCACCGCTTTCGGATTACCAATACGCTGTGCGATATTCCCATACGATGTCGTTGTTCCATAGGGTAATTCTTTAAGAGCATCCCAAACCGCTAATTGAAAAGGCGTTCCTTTTACATGAATGGGTAGGTCAAATTCAGTTAGTCCCTTGTTAAAAAAAGCTATTAGTTGTTCTTTATACGGTTGTAATTTTTCTTGGTTCTCTTCAAAATTGTATCCTTTAAATCGTTTTTTTGCCCACTCTTCAACCTCTTCAAATGAAGCATTGGGCGTTCCTATATAAACAATACCTATATCTGAAGCTACAATATACATTTCTCCTTGTGCATACGTCACTGTATCAAAATACAATATTCCCATTTCCTAATCTCCCCAACTTTCTTTATTTAAACTGCAACTTCAGTCATTTCATGCTACAGTTATTTTACTGACTATAGCAAAGGAGTTTAATTGATGAACACGCTATACGAGCCTGCCATTCATTTTCAACAAGTTCACTTTTCAGTAAATGACAAATTGATATTAAAGTCAATTACTGGGTCATTTCCTAAAGGCCAAATTACTACCCTTGTCGGTCCCTCTGGGGCGGGTAAAACAACTTTATTAAAATTATGTAATGGCCTTCTTTCTCCAACAAATGGACACATACTAATTGATAATCAGCACATCTCTACCTATGAGCCTACAACCTTAAGAAGACATGTAGGTATTGCTTTACAGGCAGCTCCTATGATAACGGGCACTGTACTAGAAAATCTTGCAATCCCACGAACATTGCAAGGACAAAAACTATCACAACAGGAGGCCATCCAATTTTTACAGGATGTCGGTTTAGATGAAAGCTTCCTCCACCAATCAGCCAGCGAATTATCGGGAGGCCAACGTCAAAAGGTCTCGATCGCAAGAACACTAATCAATCAGTCCTCTATTTTGTTATTAGATGAAATAACATCTGCACTGGATCGTCAATCAGTACAGGAAATTGAAAAGCTGATCGCTACAATAAATAAAAAATACAATGTTACGATGATTTGGATTACACATAATTTACAACAAGCATTAACAATTGGGCATTACACATGGGTCATGATGGATGGAGAATTAATCGAAACTGGTAAAAGCGCTTTACTCAAAGCCCCAACAAATCCACGCGTAGCAGAATTTGTACAGGGGGTAAGCAAATGACCTATACAGCTTTATTACTATCTTTGATTTTTGTATGTATCCCCCTTCTATTATCCAAAACATTAAAATTAGGACTTGAAAGAGATACACTTATCGCAACATTTCGCTCTATCGTTCAATTGCTTGCGGTCGGTTATATTTTAAAGTTTATCTTCGAGGCCAACAGCTATATCTATATTTTTCTCATGGTAGCTTTAATGATTATAGTCGCTACGTTAAATGCACGAAAAAAAGGAGCAGGCATTAAGGGGATCACCTGGAAAATAGCACTTACACTAGTGATGATCGAAATAGTGACACAAGGCGTTTTGCTTGGCTTTAAAATTGTTCCGGCAACTGCCCAATATATAATCCCTATTAGTGGCATGTTAATTGGTAATTCAATGGTGCTATCCATTTTATTTTTAAATCGATTCACTGCTGAAATTACTAGTCATAAGGATCAAATGGAATTGATTTTATCATTAGGAGGGTCACCAAAGCAGGCCATACATCGACAGCTGATCAATGCTATTAAGGCTAGTATGATTCCTACTATTGAAAGCCAAAAAACTATCGGTTTAGTACAGTTGCCAGGAATGATGAGCGGTCAAATTATAGGCGGAGCAGATCCAATCCAAGCCGTCCAATTTCAACTTTTAATTATTTTCGCTCTACTAACAACAGCTACATTATCCAGCATCATGATTGGCTTTTTAAGCTATCCTGCGTTATTTAATGAACGAATGCAATTACTTGAAATGAAATAATTGTTAGGCTGAATGTAATATAGTTTAAATAATTTATGTTATACTAAGAAGAAAATGCAGTTAGGAGAATGACCATGTTATTACGCGATTTTTTCATCCATTTATCTGAAAACCAACTATTAAATAGTGCTGCAAAGAAATATGGCCTAAAATTAGGAGCACAAAGTGTAGTAGCTGGTACAAATATTGAAGAAACCATTGCAAGCATCAAAGAACTAAATGCACATCATATTTCTTGTACAGTAGATAACCTAGGTGAATTTGTTGCAAATAAAGAAGAAGCTACTGCTGCAAAAGAAAAAATCCTTGCTGTAATCGAAGCTATTCACGAGAATGGTGTTGATGCACATATTTCATTAAAACCATCCCAATTAGGTTTAGATATTGATGTTGATTTTTGTTATGACAACCTGTATGAAATTGTAGAAAAAGCCGCTTCTTATGATATATTTGTTAACTTTGATATGGAAGACTATGGACGTCTGCAAACATCTTTTGATATGGTAGAAGAATTATCAAAAACATTTAATAATGTTGGAACAGTAATCCAGTCTTACTTTTACCGTGCAAAAGACGATATCGAAAAATTCAAAGACTACCGTTTACGCATTGTAAAAGGAGCTTATAAAGAGCCAGTAGAAGTAGCTTACCAAGATAAATTAGATATTGATTTAAACTTTATTGAGTTGATTGAATACCATTTACTTCATGGTAAATTTACATCTATTGCAACACATGATCATAATATCATTGCTCATGTTAAACGATTTGTTGCGGATCACAATATTCCGCTCGATAAATTTGAATTCCAAATGCTATACGGTTTCCGTACAGATATGCAAAAAGAGCTTGCAAAAGAAGGCTATAACTTCTGTGTATACGTTCCATTCGGCGAAGATTGGTACGGCTACTTTATGCGCCGTTTAGCTGAACGACCTCAAAACCTTAACCTTGTAACAAAGCAAGTGTTTACGAAAAAAACGAATACAGTTCTTGCTGTAGCAGCAGGTGCATTCGTTCTTGGTCGTTTAACAAAACGCAAAAAATAATATAGAAAAAGAACCTTGCCGCACCATGCGATAAGGTTCCTTTTTTATTTGTTCCATCCTTTTTCTTTAAAGCGTGCAATAGCCTCAATACGATTACCGACATTTAGTTTTTCTAGAATCGTTGAAATATAATTACGAACCGTACCAGCGGATAAAAACAGCTCTGCGGCAATTTCCTTAGTAGTCTTGCCCTCCGCCACAAGTGTCAGTACCTGGCTTTCCCGTTCTGTTAAAGGATTTTCACTATCATCCTCATAGACAAAATCAACAAGTTCTGGCGCATAAATGCGTTTGCCGTCCATGATGGTACGGATTGCAGTAACTAGTTCCTCAATAGGACTATCCTTTAATAAGTAGCCCCTTACGCCCGCCTTTCTAGCACGCTCAAAGTATCCTGGCCTTGCAAATGTAGTTAAAATAATGACTTTACAATTTGATCCAGTGCTATGCATTTCTTCTGCTGCGTCTAGTCCAGTTTTAACTGGCATTTCAATATCCATAATACAAATATCAGGCTGATGCTCTTCCACAAGCATCAATGCTTCCTCACCATTTTTTGCTAAGCCAACGACCTCCATATCCTCCTCCATACTAAGTAAAGAGCGAAGAGCGCCTAATAGCATCCCCTGATCTTCAGCAATTACAATTCGTATCATGTCACATGCCTCTTTTCTATATGTTCTTCAAATTTTCTTTGACATTTTGATGTGTAATCGTCACTGGAATCGTAACCGTTAATGTAGTACCTTCAACACTTTCAATTTTAAAGGACCCATTAATAAACTCTAAGCGTTCCCGCATCCCATTTAATCCATTACCAGTTTTCCATGCTTGTTTTTTCGTTATTCCTTGTCCATTATCTCGGACTACTAAGTAAACTTCCTTAAAGTTTTGATGAAAAGCAATTTCGCATTTGGTTGCTCCACTATGTTTGACAACATTATTGACTGCCTCTTTTAAGCACATAGATAAAACGTTTTCTACAAGCGGTGGAACTTGCAATGCATTTTTATCGCCCTCAAAGATAAACTCCATTTCTGCCGCCTTTAATATTTGGGAAATACGCATGAGCTCATCTTCAAATTTCGCCGTGCGCATGTCCGAAACCAATTCACGTACCTCTTTTAAGGCGATACTAGCCGTCTGGCGTATATCCTTAATCTCAACTAAAGCTTGCTGTGGGTCACGTTCTATCAGCCTAGAGGCAAGATCACTTTTTAAACCAATCATAGACAATTTTTGACCCAGCGTATCATGTAAATCACGAGCTATCCGTTGACGTTCTTCAAAAACAATTAACTCAGCAATACGTTCATTCGCAGTCTCTAATTGACCTTCCAAGTTTTCACGCTTATTTTTGGAATAAATCGTTAATGGCAATAAGACAACAGCTAAAATGGTCAACACTACAAAGGGTAGCTGTGATAAAAATAAGTGGAGCTCAACAAAAAAGCCTGCTCCTGTAGAAATAACTGTAAACCCTATATGTAGACCATACATAATATAAAAGCCGACCGGTCTTCTTATGTTACCAATAAAAAAGGCTGTGAAAATAGATAGATATACATAACCATATAGAATGGTCATGACTATATTAATGACCATCTCGAAGCTAATCCACATATAAACTAAGCCGCTTTTCGAATTCATGGAAAATCGATAGAAAATAAAATAGAGCATTAAAAATGTAATACCTATTGATATTTCAATGTATGATGATTTTCTAAAAATAAAGAAAAACGGTAGGAAACAAAAAATAATCCATAAATATACGCTGAGCATTGGACTATTCGGAATAATACTATGCCATTTCCTCAACATAATCTCACGCTCTTTCCTACTTTTCCCTTATTATAACAAGAAAATTAATTTTATGCCTGTGCTTTGGATAAGACTCTTCCCTTTACATAAAACAGCCATCTCCCTTGCAGAGATGGCTGTTATCAACTAAGCGGCAATGCTGCCTCTTTCTTTGCGTTTTATAATTTCATTTACTTCTTTAAACGTAACAAATTTACCTTGATCTTCATCATATAGCTTGTAACGTAATGATTCTAAGCTTGTAGCTAAAGTAATCGTTGTCGCCATATGTAATGGCGGTGTTTCATTATGTGCTTTTTCAAGATTATAGTTAGGTACACGAGGGGCTAAGTGATGGACATGATGGAATCCGATATTCCCTGTAACCCATTGTAAAATTTTCGGTAATTTATAATACGAGCTACCCTCAACTGCGGCTTTCACATAATCCCACTCTGAGTTATGTTCAAAGTATGAATCTTCATATGTGTGCTGGATATAAAATAACCAAATTCCTAATGATCCGGCAATAAATAATGTAACACCTTGGACTAATAGAAATGCTTGCCAGCCCATAAAGAAAATTAAAGAGGCACACAATCCGACAATGACAATATTCGTTAACACCGTGTTGAAACGTTCCTTTTTCTTTGCATCCTTACGATTAAAGCGATTTAAGACAAGTACCATATATAAAGGCCCTAACCCAAACATAACAAATGGGTTTCGATAAAAACGATACCATAATCGTTGACCTTTTGAAGCTTGTAAATATTCCTCCACTGTCATCATATCAATATCACCAATACCACGCTTGTCTAGATTCGAGCTTGTTGCATGGTGAATTGTATGTTCACGTTTCCACTTTTCATATGGGAATGATGTTAGTACTCCCGTAAAAAATCCAACCCAGTCGTTTGCCTTTTTACTTTTGAAAAATGAACCATGTGTGCAATCGTGAAAGATAATAAAAGTTCTTACGACGAACCCAGCTGAAATGACACTTAAACCGACAGTTAGCCAAGGTGAAACATCCACTAACAAGTAACCTGCTACCCACAATGCAATTAACGGTACAATTGTATTTATCATTTGAAAAACACTTTTACGCGTATCTGATTTAGCAAATGGCGCTACATCTTGGCGTAACTTTTTCGTTTTTTCTTTAATTGTTGCCATCTTTTACTCCCTCGTTTCCTTTTCCTTATGACCTCATCATAAAATAAGAGTACAAGTGAGAACAGATGCAATCATCATAAAAAGGATATGACATTTGTCATACCCTTTATCATTTCGGTCCAACCAAATGGAGTTGATAAAACACAAGGTCTAGCCATTGTTCAAACTTATAACCTGCATTTCTGATTGTTCCTGCATATTCAAAGCCTAATTTTTCATGTGCCTTTATACTACCAATATTTTCACCATCTATACCTGCTACAAGCGTTTTCACACCATTCTCTTGTGCAAATGCTATGAGCCTGTGCATAAGCTTTGTGGCAATCCCTTTTTGATAATGCTCTTTATGCACGTAAACAGAGTGCTCCATTGTATATTGGTAACCGGGATATGGACGGAATTGACTGTAGGTAGCAAAGCCAGCGATCATCCCATTTTCCTCGAAAACAAGCAAAGGATTTCCTAGTGCCTGCTGCTCCTTAAACCACTGTATTTTTTCATCCAAAGATTGTATTTCATATCGATAGACTGCCTTGCTTGTTAAAATAATATCATTATAGATGTCCAAAACTTCAGGTATATCTTGTTCTTCCATGAATCGAATCATGTTGCTCACTTCCTTAACGAAATTGGTCACACATTCAATGTTTAAAAATAATCATCAGCAGAATGTTATTATATTACACCCTTAAACATTAAAATAGCGAGCATCAGGATGAGCAAAAACAATCGCAGATACAGATGCTTCCGGCTCCATCATAAATCCTTCAGTTAAATGAACACCAATATCTTCAGGCTTTAATAAGCCAAACAGCTTCTCTTGATCTTCCAAGTTAGGGCAGGCAGGGTAACCGAAAGAAAAACGTTGCCCTTGATATTTTGCTGCAAACCGATCTCTCATCGTGAAATCTGTCGCGTCAGGGAAGCCCCATTGGTCACGAATTTCTTGATGCATACGTTCAGCAAAGCCCTCTGCTAATTCTAGTGCAGTCGATTGTAGTGCATGGCTTTCGAGGAATTTACCGTCCTCTTTTAACTGGCGTGCTGTAGCCATCACTCCTTTTCCTGCAGTTACTACCATGAGTGCAATATAGTCCATTTCACCGCTTTCTACTGTTTTTAAGAAGTCAGCAAGACATAAAAATGGTTCTACCTGCTGGCGCGGGAAAGTAAAACGTTCAATTTCTGTTTTACTATCAGCAGGATCATAAACAACGACATCATCCCCATCCGCTTGGGCAGGGAAAAATTGATACAAACCTGAAGGCTTTAATAAATCACCTTTCAAATAATTATCTACTAATTCTTTTAGCTCTGTAGCTCTAGAATCTCCCGCTTCAAGCAGTTGATGAACTTGACCTTTCAAGCCTAAATGATGTCCTAGCAATGTCCGCATATTAACATATGGATATAAATGTGATACAGCATATTCTTTTTTTACATGGCGACGTAAATCTGCTGGTAAATATACAGCTGCTTCTTTGACTGTTCGTGCAGGTTTTATCGTTACCTCTTTTACAGGACGAGCACCTCGTTTTTCATCTGCCTCTAAACGTTTTTGGCGAGATTCTGCGATTTCAGCTAAGAAATTGGCACGTGTCCCCTCTCCCATTAAAAGATTGGCCTGCTCTAGGCCTTGCATTGCATCTTTTGAATAAATTACAGGACCATCATATTCATCTGCTATTTTTGTTTCAGTAAAGCGTCGAGAAAGTGCCGCTCCACCCACTAAAATAGGTACATCAATACCTGCCTCTTTGAAATCTTGAGCAGTAATGACCATCTGTTGCGCTGATTTTACTAGCAAACCCGATAATCCGATAAAGTCTGGTTTTTCCTTGCGAATGGCTTCAATTAATTGGGCAGGGGTTACTTTAATGCCTAGATCTACAACCTTATAGCCATTATTACTTAATATAATATCCACAAGGTTCTTCCCAATATCGTGCACATCTCCTTTGACGGTAGCAAGTACCATTTTCCCTTTCCCAGCACTCTCTTCATTCTTCTCCATGAATTGCTCTAAATGGGCAACGGCAGCCTTCATCACACCCGCTGATTGTAAAACCTCTGCTACAATGAGTTGATTATCATTAAATAATCGACCTACCTCAGCCATACCTTCCATTAAAGGACCATTAATGATATCAAGAGGTGTCTCAAAGATTTCACGGGCTGCATCTAAATCCTCTATTAGTCCTTCCTTCGTACCCTCTAGAATATAGTAAGCTAAACGACCCTCAACCGTTTTTGGTATATCGGCTTCCGTTTTTTCCTTCTTTTTGTCACGATAGAAGTCTGTGAATACGGCTAAGGTTTCATCATTTGTATTAAACAGCAAGTCATTAGCTAGCTTTATTTCCTCTTCAGGAATGGAAGCATATCGCTCTAGCTTCTCTGTATTAACAATAGCGTAATCCAAACCAGCAATTGTACAATGATAGAGATACACAGCATTCAGTACTTCTCGGCCCACTGGCGGTAAGCCAAACGAGATATTACTTACACCTAGAACTGTTAATGTTTGCGGCATTTTTTCTTTGATTAGTCGAATCCCTTCAATGGTTTCGAGAGCAGATCCAATATACTGCTCATCTCCAGTTCCTACTGGGAACATCAATGGGTCAAAAATAATATCTTCTGGTGCAATACCCCATTTTTCAGTTAAAAGTTGATAGGAACGTTCAGCAATTTCAAGCTTACGATGACGATCAACCGCCATACCTTTTTCATCAATTGTACCAACAACTAATGACGCACCGTATTTTTTCACAAGTGGTAATACGGCATCAAATCGCTCCTCGCCATCTTCCAGATTAATAGAGTTAATGATGGCTTTCCCTTGCGAAAATTTTAGCGCCTCCTCGATGACTTTTTCATCTGTTGAGTCAATCACAAGAGGAACCTTCACTTTTTTCACAACCTCCTGCATAAAGCCACGCATATCTTCTAATTCATCACGATCTGGGTTTGCTAAACAAATATCAATAACATGGGCACCATTTTTAACTTGCGCACGTGCAATCTCTGCTGCTTCCTCAAACTTTCCATCAATGATTAAATTTTTAAATTTTCGGGAGCCGATAACATTCGTTCTTTCTCCAATAAATAATGGACGCATGGAATCGTCATACAATAATGGTTCGATACCAGATACCGCATGACCATGCGTTTTTTCTGGTAATTGTCGTGGTTTTTCACCTTTTAAAACTTCACGAATAGCTGCAATATGTGCTGGAGTTGTTCCACAGCAACCACCTACAATATTAAGCCAACCCTTTTCTGCAAAGCCTTTTAATTTTTGCGATAAAGATTCTGGCGATTCATGGTAACAGCCTTCTTCATCAGGTAAGCCAGCATTTGGATAACAACTTATATAGCCTGTTGAAAGCTCTGCTAATGAACGAATATGATCCGTCATAAACTCTGGTCCTGTCGCACAGTTTAAGCCAACTGATAATGGTTTAATATGCTCAATAGATATATAAAAGGCATCAATCGTTTGTCCTGCGAGTGTCGTACCCATCGGTTCAATTGTTCCTGAAATCATAACGGGAAGTTCCTTGCCAGTTGCCGCGAAAGCACGTGTTACCCCTAATGTGCCGGCTTTAACATTCAGCATATCCTGACTTGTTTCCAATAACAGCACATCTGCTCCTGCCTCAATTAAGGCCTTCGCTTGGATAAAGAAATTTTCCTCGAGCTCATCAAATGTAATACCGCCAGTTACGGATAATGTTTTTGTTGTTGGTCCCATAGCTCCAGCTACAAATCGCGGCCAATCCGATGTTGTAAATTTATCCACCGCTTGGCGAGCAATTTCAACTGCACGTTTATTAATCTCTTCCGCTTTTGCACCCAGATCGTATTCATTTAACACAAGAGGAGTTCCACCAAATGTATTCGTACAAATGATATCTGCGCCAGCCTCTAAATATTTAAGATGAATTTTCTCTATAACATCAGGTCTAGTAAGCACAAGATTTTCATTACACCCATCGAGCTCCTCTCCACCAAAATCATCTGCCGATAAGTTTTCATTTTGTAGCATTGTTCCCATTGCGCCATCAAGAATTAAAATACGTTTCTCTAATTGCTCTTCAATCAAGTGCTTAGCCATGTATACTTACTCCTTTTTTTTGTTCATCCAATTGCTCAATATATTTCATCAACTCTAGTGTCACATCATAGCGTAAAAAAGGTGTAATAAGGTAAATACCATTAAAATATTGCGCAGCCACCTCTACTAATTCCCTTGCAATGGCAATACCCTCAGCTGTTGCACGTTCTTTATCTTCACCACAAGCCTTCATTCTTGCTAAGGCATCTTCTGATAATTTGATGCCAGGCACCTCGTGGTGTAAAAACTCTGCACTTTTATAACTCGTAACGGGCATAATCCCAATATATATCGGTGCTTGTAGATGCTTTGTTGCCTCGTAAATTTCCACAATTTTTTCCTTCGTATACACGGGCTGTGAAATAAAATAATCTGCACCATGTTCGATTTTCTTTTCTAAACGTGCCACAGCACGGTCTAACACACGAACGTTTGGATTAAATGCAGCAGCCACTGAAAAATTTGCTTTTTTTCGAAGGGGTTTACCAGAGAAAGAGACCCCTTCATTTAACTGCTTAATTAATTGGATTAGCTCCATCGAGGATACATCATAAACGCTTGTCGCACCTGGGAAGTCCCCAACTTTTGTTGGATCACCCGTAACAGCTAAGACATCATGAATTCCTAAAGCATTTAATCCCATTAAATGTGATTGCAGACCGATTAAATTACGATCTCGACATGTAATATGTGTTAGAGGACGTACGCCATGTGTATTCTTCAACAATGCTCCCATTGCAATATTGCTAATACGAGGAGAGGCTAGAGAATTGTCTGCCATCATGACTACATCTGCGCCAGCATCATACAATTGTTTTGCTCCTACAAGGAATCCATCAATTTCTAAATGTCTAGGTGTATCCAGTTCTACAATGACAGATCGTTCACGTTTTACTTTTTCATGAAGAGGCTCATACTTAGGAGGCTCTGCTTCTCGAACGATCTCAATCTTTTCAGGTTTCGCATGCTTTTCATGAACGGGTGATAACTCCTCTAAATATTTTTTTGCTGCCGCTATATGCTTTGGTGTCGTACCACAGCAGCCCCCAATCAAGCGTACCCCTTGATCACGTAGTTCTACTGCTGCTCGACCAAAATAATCAGCCTCCGATTCATAAACGACACGCCCATCTTCTAAGTCAAGAAGTGAAGCGTTCGGATAAGCTGACATAAATGCCTTTTCAGGAAGTTCTACGCCTTCAAATGCTTGTATTGTATGATGTGGGCCTAGCCGGCAATTGACACCAACGATATCTGCACCAAGTGTTTCTAGCTCATGCAAAGCATTATTTAAAGACATTCCATTTTGTAAAACACCAGGCTCATGCATAGATACTTGTGCAATAAGTGGTAACATTGTTTTTGCACGTAACATTTTTAATGTTGCAGTTAATTCTTCAAAATCATAATAGGTTTCAAGTAAGAGGCCATCTGGATTTCCTGCAAGTAAAACACTTGCTTGTTCCTCTACAGTCGCTAATATTTCCTCTAGTGTTGCATCACTTTTTCGGATACCACGAATACCTCCTATTGTCCCTAAAACAAATTGACCTCCATCTGCAGCTGCTCGCTTAGCAATTGTAATAGCTGCTTCATTAAATTGTTGAACGCGTGATTCTAATCCATAGCGAGCTAATTTGATGGCATTTGCACCGTACGTATTCGTTTGAATGATGTCAGCACCAGCCGCAATATATTCTCTATGAATCTTTTCAATTAACTCTGGTCTCTGCACATTCATTTCCTCATGGCAATATTCCAATCCATAGCCATAAAGAACTGTGCCTATTGCACCATCCGCCGTCAATACATGCGTGTTTAACTTCTCAAGCAATCCCATAAAACTAGCCTCTCTTCCTATGTCTCTGTATAATAAAAAGCCTTCTTTCATAAAAAAGAAGGCTTTAACGATTCAGCATTGTTGTTCCTTCTCATCTTCGACTCAACGGTCTTCTGGATTTAGCACCTGACAATAAGTTGGTTGCTGAAGCTTCAATGGGCCAGTCCCTCTGCTTCTCTTGATAAGAATTAAGTATGAATTTTTTAAATAATTAAAAGAATCATATCGTTTACTGACGAATGAGTCAAGAGTATTTCACGTAACAAAGTAATTTTTAACTTAAAATCTTAGAAACTGGATAGTTCCTCTGCAAGCTCCTCACCAATTTTTTTCCCATTTTGAATGCAAGCTCCGATACCTACACCAAAATATGAACAGCCTGCTATAGCTAAATTTGGATAGTTTTTGTTCAGTTCCTGAAGCAACCCTTGTAACGCTTCTCTGTGAGCTAAGTCGTATTTAGGCATTTGATCAATCCATTTTGTTACATTTACTACGGTTGGATCCTCTTCTATTCCCAAGCTCTTTCGAACATCCTCTAAAGCAACGGTTACCAATTCTTCATCAGTCATGGTACGTAGTTGTTCATACGCTGGGTTAATACTCTTATAGAAGAGTCGTACAAGTAATTTATTGTCTCTCGATGTATGCTTCCATTTACGACTTGTCCAAGTTGCTGCATTACAAGTAACGTTAGAATTATGAGAGACAATATAGCCCGTTCCATCTGCTGGCAATTTCGCGTCTGGTACATCGAAGCCTAAGTATATGGTAATGGCTGACGCAGTAGTAAATTGATTAAAATAACGGTTTAATGATTCATCCTTCATGAGGCTTTGAACAGCTTCATTCGGTAGTGCAAGCACAACATAATCTGCTCCGATATTTTCACCATTTGCTAATGAAATTGTATAGCGGTCTTCCTGTTTTTGAACATGTAAAGTAGCGACACCCTTGATAATTTCAACATTGGTTAATGTTTGCTCAAGTCGATCGATTAAAGAAGTTAAACCATTTTTAAATGATATAAATTTTTTATTGGCAGCTTTAACAAATTGCTCACGGTTCGCATCAAAACCTTTAATGATACTTCCATAATCATTCTTATAATCAATTAAATACGGTAAAGTAGAAGCAATTGAAAGCTGATGTAAATCACCTGAATACACACCTGCTAGAACTGGTGCAATTTGGTTTTTTACTAGTTCCTCTCCTAAATAGTAGGTTAAGAACTCGCCAATTGAACTTTCCTTTGTAAAGCCTTTGTTTGGTAATGTCAAATCCTTTAATGCTTCCTGCTTTCCTTGCTCTGATATTAATGTGCTTTCCTCTAAGGATGCCAAGCTCATTGGAATACCAAATGTAGAATCAGCTGGAATAGCATGTAGTTCATTATTTGTGTAAATATAAGAAATGCCGGTTTCGTTATAAACTAGATTATCTTCAAAATCAAGCTCCTGCACTAGCTCCATAACACCTTTATGGCGAGCGACAATAGAATCAGCACCTGTTTCCATAATAAATCCTTCTTCATATGCCGAATGTAACTTACCACCTAGATATGTATTTTTCTCTACAAGTACTAGACGAACATCTAGATTATTCTCCTTCACTTGACGTTGTAAGTAATGCATTGTGCATAATCCTGTAATTCCGCCACCTAATACAACAACTGTTTTCATATAAACCGCCCCTATTATTAGTTCTTTCTACAGTATAAACCTATTTTCATTGAAAATTGCATTCAACCCTTTACAAATTTAGCAAAAATAGAACTATCCCTTTAGGAGATAGCTCTAGCCAACATATATATTAATAGGTACTATAGTGTTAATTACGCCTAATACATTGTAGTAAATACTAACCGTCTATACTTTTAAATTTTGCGCAAAGGTCGCTAATTTTTCTGCCGAATTCGTTACTTCTGTAAATGATGTCCCTAACTCACCTAATATACCTACGATTGCTTATATTTTTGTTGCCATGCAATCATTTTGTTCTTTTGCTTCAGTCATGGCATCTAGTATACTCGTAAACTGGCCTTCTGTTTGCAACATATTTTCCTCACCAGACGCTACTTCTCCTTGAATATTCGTCAAAGAATACTCTAATTTCTCAGTCCGTTCGCTTGTTTTTTTCAATAACAAAGCAACCGCTGTTACAGATTCTTTTGTTTGAATAGATAACTTTCGAACTTCGTCTGCTACTACACTAAATCCTTTTCCAGCCTCTCCAGCTCGAGCCGCTTCAATAGCTGCATTCAAAGCTAACAGATTAGTTTGATTCGCAATAGTAGTAACAACACTCATGATTGTCTCCATTTCTCTAGACATACCTGATAATTGTTCTATATTTTCTTCAATATCATGAAGTGAATGAATAATATTATGCATATTTTGTGATTGATTTTTTAAACGTTCCCGTCCTGCAAGTGCTTCATTTTCAGCTAAAGTCGATACATCAAGCGATTTTTTGGCCAATTTTTTAATCTCATCAGACTGCTTGCTGAGACAGCAAAAAGAATGATTGGTTTCCTGAGATATTGTGGCAAGCTCTTCAGAAGAACGTACAATTTGTTGTTCAATTGCGACTCTCTCATGCTCCATGCTTTCTTTCATTTCTTCAACAGTATTTTCAAAAGCTTCTAAGACGAGCTGTTGCTCAAAGTTACAAATTTTCGATATAGCTCTTATTGTATTGAACTGATCATAAGGATACTCTATATTTTTTTCAACTAAATCAATAAATGAAATAGATAAATCTTGGAATGCGCAAATATACCATTGTGTTCTTAGTCCAATGTGGACATGTACCTTCGCAATTTTTACACGCCTTAGATAGAACTCCTCATCAATTATTCCATTAAACATTTCGATAATATGCTTCCGTAACGTTACTTTAAGCTTTTCTACAGAACTATGTTGACTAATAATATCTACCAAATGATGCTCTGTTCCTATCATGTTATAAAAGCGGTTTACGATGTGATCTACATTGTCCATAACATATGGCTGGAAAGCCTTTAAATATTGTAAGTCTTGCTCCGTTAAGTTCAGCATTTCAATTTGCTTCGCCATTGATTGGCGATTAGACAAATCCATTTTCACTGTGTATTGCTGTAGATCCAATACCTTCGTCTTTCTCTGTTTTTGAAAAATCACACATCTTCCCTCTTTCATTCTGTTTACTTTCAGCAGGCCGAGAAACATCAAATACCTTTTAACATATTGATAGATTAATGAAAAAATACCTATCCATAACGTCTTGGCATAACCATATACATTTTTCCAAGTTTATTGAAAAAAACTTCCCTTTCAAACACTATGAATGACAAACAGTAGATTTTTGCATATGTACCTTTTCAAAATCACTCATATACCTTAATCATTTTATAATTTGCTGTCAATTTTTAACCACCCAATATTTTACATAAAATGTATAAAAAGTCCCTACAGTAAATTCACTTTAAAAAACAATTAAAAAGCTACCACACTATTAATTGGTAGCTTTTTTTACCCGATTTCTTGATTATTATGCTTATTTTTTTAAAATTTCTTCTGGCACCCTATAAATTTCACTATATTAATAATTTTTACCCTTATAACAACTAAAACTATATACTTACTAAAAGGTTTATTCATATACCAAAAGTTTCATGTTAATCAGATGTATAAATAATTCAAAGACACTATATTTTTTAACACAAAATTTACAAACTTTTAAGTTCCTGTAATATTTCCGAAGCTTCTTTAATGCCTGCATCTGCTGCAAGTCCATACCACTTGATGGCCTCTTTCAGATTTCTAGCTATCCCTTCACCTTTATTGTACATATGCCCTAGCTGTAACTTGGCCTCTGCATCCCCTTGAAGGGCAGCCTGTTTAAACCAATGAATGCCTTTTTCAATATTTCGTATACCTGCAAGCCCATTACTCCATATATACCCCAAATCATAAAAAGCATCTACATGATATTGTTCTGCAGCTCGTTCATACCAAAATAGTGCGCGGTTTACCTCCTTCGTTTGGCCTAGGCGTCCCTCTAAATAAATTCCACCAAGAAGATATTGTGCTTCTACATAACCGGCCTCTGCAGATTGTTTATAGGCATTGAATGCTGCCTCCATATCTACAGTCACGCCTAACCCCTGCTCATATATAATCCCTAGCGTAAACATGGCCTCTGGTACATTCTTTTTAGCAGCATAGTCAAACCATTTTTTTGCTAATGTATAATCCTTCGTTACTCCTTCACCATTAAAGTACATATCCGCTAAATTATTGGCAGCATCCGCATGTCCCTGCATTGACGCCTTTTCATAGTATAAAAAGGCCATCGAATGACTTTCTTCTACTCCAATTCCTTCAAAGTAAAAATTACCTAACATATATTGTGCATCGGCATTCCCTTGAGTCGCAGCTAACTCAAACCATTTCAATGATTTTTCGATCTGAAAATGATTACCTTCCCTAGCATTGTAATATTCACCTAGTTGATACTGTGCATCCGCGTCCTGTTCTTCAACCGCCTCTTTATATAGATCAATCATGACCTCATGATCCAAATCCTCTTCCTCTGAAATAGCAACTTGTTCATTATTTTGGTGGTGGAAGTACCATTCTATAATATCAAGCACGTCATCCACTACTTCTATACGATTTGCTAGCTTTTCTAGCGAGGAAATTTGCCAAACAAGTATATAGATTGACTGTGGTATGGCCTCACGCAACACATCGTCATACTCCGCTAACAATGTTAATACATTCTCCTGCACTGATTGGTATTGTTCTGATTGGACAATTTGTAAATGGCGTTGCTGCTGTTCTTTTAATAGCCTCCTCACTATTTGATACAATATTTTTTGCAAGGCTGCTAGGTTAACTTCAGCGAATGTAAGTAATTTTATATTTTGAGCAAACCATGAATTTTCTGTTTGTATCAGATTTTGTAGAGAATCAATTCGTTCTTTGTTTCGCTTAACTAACATTTGCTCGTACATTATTTTCCTCCCTTGCACGCTCTATCAATTACGTCCAAATTTTTTCGAACTTGCTCGAAAAGCTCACCTTCACAATTACCGCTTCACAATCAGAATAAAAATTGCTGAATCAAGCTAAAAAACTGCCTTACCACTATTATATGGAAGACAGTTGAATTTTGGTTACACATACGCTCTCAATAGCAAGCCTACGAATAGGGTGATGATTAAAAAGACTGTAATGTGTGCCCATTTATACATTTCTAATAAGCCAATAAATTCTCTTGTGAATGCGTTTGGAACATAGTAAAAGGCTGTCTTAGAACCAATTCCTTCCGCATCTAATTTTGCCTTTTTCGCATAAATACTTGCACGAAACACATGAAAATTATTCGTAACAAAAATAGAGCGATATTTTTCACCTTGTGCATGATGGTCCATTACCTTTTTCGAAAAGGACATATTTTGTTCTGTATTAGAGGATTGATCCTCTTTTAGAATCTTGTCAGGGGGAATTTGGTGAATATTAATTAAGTATTGTTTCATAGCAAATGCTTCCGATATCCTTTCATCATTCCCTTGCCCACCTGACACAATGATAAAAGGCCTTTCCCCATACTTTTTATATTGCTTCACCGCCTCATCTAAACGACTTGCTAAAAGAGGGGGCACTCTATCACCAATTAACCCTGAGCCCAGAGCAATTATATAGTTAGGTTCATAGCGTATCGGCGTATAATGATACAATATGGCATATGCTAGGACACTTGTGTATAAAAACATTGTATAGCCAAAAATCAAAAATGCATAGAAGAAAAGAATATGCCAAAGGACATTTTCAATTTCAATAAAAATGACGAAAACATACCATATCATCATCATAACAAAACTTAGCCCTAGAATGGCTAACATTAAATTACGTACTTTACGTCCTTCCTTTTCCAATAATACTTTACTATTGAAAAACATGGCGATTGATAAAATAAACATAATGCTAGGAAAGCTTGCTAATATAATAAATATCCCCATTTCTGAAATAATCCCCTGATCATTTGGCAGCAATAACGGATAATGGATCATAAGTAATCGAATAACATATACACCTATCAAACCAAGAGCTACCACATTGAGAAAGCGCCTTTTTTCTGTTAGGTACAACAGGAAAAATATTGAAATTAATATTATGAATGTTAGTAGCATCACTTCACCCCTTCCTATTACTTCATTTTTACAATCATTGTATCTGTCACTACTTGTTCAAATTTTTTGATAGAGCCCAATTATCTGAAGCGTTTGTTTTATTTTTTAATAAAGTTCATGTAATATTACTATATAAGAAATAGTTTATGACCAAACTCAAAATTATATTGGAGGAATGTAAGTAATGAAAAAAATTCTTGCCGCTCTTTTTGCAGCGACACTGATATTTTCAACGGTTGGTGCAACATTATTCATTTCAGATACACCAACGGCAGAAGCTAAATCCTATAAATCAGGTAAAAAAGGCTTCTCTAACAATAATAATAGCTCGAATATCCAGAAATCACAGGATACTTCTAAAGATCAAAACAATGCAACAACAAATAAATCTAATTCAACATCTACTAATAAAGTGGATACTACTAAAAAAGGTGGCTTTTTCTCAGGAGGTCTGATGAAAGGCTTAATGCTTGGGGGACTTGCTGGTTTATTATTCGGTAGTCTATTTAGTGGTATGGGGTTACTCGGAAATATTTTAGGTTTATTAATTAACGTAGCGGCAATTGTCGTTATTGTGATGCTTGTCATAAAAATTGTGAATATGTTTAAAGATAAAAAGCGTAAAGAGGAAGCACAATGGCACAAATAATTAATGAGCAAGATATTATTAATGCGATTTGTTTATCTCAGGCATATTATAAAAACATCCGCCCAGAAGATGTGCTAGTTGAATTAACATACGATGATGATACAGGCTTCGGTGCTGAGGTTGAAGTAAACGGTCAAATTGAGATGCTCAATACGGCAGCCATGATTGGCGCATTACGTGTTTGGATTAAAGACGTTCTACATGGTGACCCTTTCTCAACAGGAATTGAGCTAGTTTTAGACGATGAAGAAGGCATTATTGCCAAATTATCATAATAAAAATAGCAGTACAATGAATCCTTCATAAGATTCATCGTACTGCTATTTTACTTTTTCATCCGTTTCTTCACCTCTTCTTTTTCTTCTTCATTAAGAGAAAAATCGACTATTGAACGGCCAAGCATTAATAGCATGATAAACATGACTCCCGTACCAACAATTAAATAGATCATTGTGAAAACTTTAGAATATGCCGTAGTTGGATAGAGCCCTGTTTCTACGCCTGTTGGAATCAAACTGACAACTGCAAAATACATAGCGTCCAGCCAATACCATCCTTCAGTCCCCTTGTAAAACAATGTTCCTGAAAGAATGATTAAAAACAGTGTAGTAAATAATGAGATAAACTGTGGTCGCTTAAATGACCTCCACAATCCTTTCGCTAATCTTTTAGCAGATAATATAAATGAGAGCATCCCTAACCTCCTTTTTTCTAAACGTTCTATAACATAGTTAGACTATACGTTGTTTTTAACAAAAACGTCAAAAGGTAGAGGCAAATTACCTCTACCTTGTAAACTTTATTTAATCAATACATGACTAAGGTTTGTAAATATTTTCGCTGCTTGACCTCTCGTTGTGGCAGATTCCGGAGAGTATTTCCCCTGATTCCCTGTCACAATCCCTAATTCATATAACATAGAGACTGCACGTTTTGTTTCAGCATTATAGGAGGCTACATCTGAAAATGGCGATTCAGCTTTTGCAATATATGGCTGATTAAATTGTTGCTCATAGGCACGTTGAATCATTAATGCTAATTGGGCACGTGTAACAGACTGTCCAGGATTAAATTTCCCATCCGTTCCCTTTACGAGACCATGTACATATGCTGCTGCAATTTCAGACTGCATTGTAGCATCATAGTTTGCAATGTCCGTAAATGGTGCTTTTTCCGTTGTAGTTAAGCCCAAGCTTCTTACAAGAATAGCAGCAGCTTGAGCACGAGTTAGACTACTCTCAGGTCGAAATGTACCATCGGGATAACCATTCATAATACCGGTTTCTGCTACATTTTGAATATACTCTTTCGCCCAATGATTCTCTGTATCTGTGAAACTTATTGCTCCCCTTGTAGTAAACGTAACTGTAGGGTTTTGAACACTCTCATTTCCAGCTGCATCTATTGCTTTGATTGAAACACTGTAGGCAGTATTTTCTGTTAAATTTTCGAGCGTCATCTTAGTAGTATTCGCATTCAATGTACTGGCTAACTTACCATTCACATAAACATTGTAATTTGTCACACCTACATTATCCATTGCTTCTTGCCAGCTCACCTCTACCGTTGTCTTATCCTTCATATCTATTTGGATTGCCTTCGTTACATCCCATAGAGAACTTGTTTTAATGATTGGTAAAAATGCTTCATTGGCTACCGCAAAGTAACCCGCTTCGCTTAAATGAATGTTTTCTGGATTTGGTAGGTAGTTAGGAACATCCTTTGCCACAACATCATGTGTTGGTACAAAAATGGCCCCTGCTTTTTCAGCTGTTGTTTTGATTGTTGCATTTACTGTAGTCAATAACAGCTTAAATTGCTTTTGTAAGTTCTCACTATAGTAAGGGAAAGAATTATAATAGCCCATCACATATACTTCCGCATGTGGATTTAACTTTTTAATTTCAGCTAGAATCGAAGCTATATTAGATACAGCTTCTTTAGTTGCTTTTACGATAGCTACAGTATCAATCCCTGTAGTTTGCGACTCCTTTAAAAGAGGCAATAAATCATTTGCCCCAGCAGTTAATGTAATAATCTCTGCTTCTTTTATAGAAGCTCTTAATTTTACCTGCTCCTTTGTATAACCAAAACCTGTTACTGTCTTTTCTACATCGTTTTGTAGATCAGCTAAAACATTTTTGGTTGTGTAGCCAGACATAGCAAAGCCTTTATTATATGAAGCAAGAAAGCCATTTTGCTGTAGAGCCTGTGCAATAAAATCTGTGTAACCTAAACCTATTACACCTACCTCATTCATTCCATGTGCTAATGAGTCCCCCAGTGCTAAATAATCAGTCTGTATAACCCAACTCGGGGCTATGTAATCACTTTGTTCTTCTGCATTAGCTACTGCCGGTATGGTTAATTGCAAAGCTAGTATACTTGCGGCCACATAACGAAATTTTTTTGATAATCGCATATACGCTCTCCTCCATTTAGAAAATAGTCATTGTTTTCACTATTTTACTAGAGGAGGGTTAAAAAAAGGTTAAAATATAACAATCTTTTTAAATTTTTTCATCTTGTATCTAATCTGTCTGAATCTTTCCATAGACACCACCACCACCAACCTCTATTGCTAGTTGGCCTGTTCTTGCTAAATCAATTAAATGAGCAATTTTATGAGGTACTATTCGTTCAAGCTCTTCAATCGTTACATTATGCAGAATATCCATTTCTGTACCAAATGCTTCTATCAAACGTTCCATCATTTTCGGCCCAATACCTGGGATAAAATCAAGGGGAACCTGATGAATATAAGGTGGTCGATATCTTTCTTTCAAAAAATCCTCAGATAGCTCATGTATGCGTGTAGCGACCCCTTTTATGATTTGAGTACTTCCACAGACAGTACAAACCGTTACTTCGTTACTTAGCTGTTCACCACATTTGGCACAGACTGTCTGATGATATTTGCCAAGCAATGGGTTTAGGCCATAATTGGCAATTACTGCTCGACCTTGTTGTTCATGAAGGGCCATTTTTAGTTCTGTAAAATTAGCTTCCTCTAAGCGTAACTTTTGATACTCACGTGCCAATTTCCCAAGAGAATGAGCATCCGAATTACTAACAAACGTGTACGCCTGAAGTTCTTTAATGTGGCTCACCATGTCTGTATCTGAACTTAAGCCTAATTCAATCGCATCTATTAGTTGAGGATCAAAAACTTCCGTTAAACTGCGAAGAACCCCTTTGCCAAACAAACTTTTAAAAGGAGTAAATACATGTGCAGGTATAAAAAGCCCTCCCAATTCATGCACCCTTTGCTGCAAAGTTCGTCCATCACAATATATACGCTGTGAACTTAAGTGAATATTTTTCATATATTGGGACATCCATGTTGAAAAATGCTTCATGAGCTTAAGAGTAGGAAAGTAAGCAAGCACATGAATAGGACCATGGCAATATTGATCATAGATTTCTATTTCCGATCCCGGTATCAAAGTTGTGTCTTGAAAGCGTAATCCTCCTTCCTTCAGTTCCTTTAATTCACCTCGTTCGATCATGTCCATCATTTCTTCAATGACCTCAGGTGAATGACAATCAATAATACCAATCATATCTAATCCTTTTCTTGCACTCGCCATCTCTAAAATCCTAGCTAATGTTAGTGTTTTACTGCCAGTAATTTTCACAGCACGCCCCTTATAAGTACGCCCAATATGAATATGTAAATCTGCATAGAATTCTTTCATTTTCATGACTCCTTTAGCTTTTTTAAAACGAAAATACCTTACATCACTGCAAGGCATTTTCATTTATTATGATGGATGATTGTTGGTCGTGCTATTATTAGTCTCGTAAGCACCAGAACCAGGTGTTGGCATAGAAGAAGAATCATAAGCCACTAATGTCACACCAATCTTTTTTTCAAGTTCATTAATTTTTGCAAGTTGTTGTGGATCTAATTGAGCAAATTTTATATTATCCATTATCATCATCCTTTCAATCCTAAAGTTCCCTGAAATCATGATAACTATGCAAATAATAATACATCCACTTGATTGCCATAAATCTTCGCTTTCACGCTAATAAACAATCGTCCCAAACTAATCTTTTAAGCTGACGAGTAGGAATGTTAATCCAAAGACTCATGTCCTGCAACAACTGAAGTCGTATTGTCTTTTTTAAGGTCTAGAGGGAAATGACTGACTATCAGTCATTTTTTGTTGACATTCATTTTCTTCTCCTGTAACATACTAATCAAGTAAGGCAAAAGTGAGGGATTGCATGTCAAAGGAAGAAAAGATTATTCAAGCTGCTATTGAAGTTTTTCGTGAAAAAGGAATTGAAAAAACAAAGGTTTCGGATATCGTCAAAGCTGCAGGGATTGCCCAAGGAACTTTTTATCTCTATTTCCCGTCTCGCCTTTCTGTTATGCCTGCTATTGCAAAACATATGGTTGAAAGAATTATTGTAACCTTAGAAGAAGGTATTTCTATTGATAAACCTTTTGAGCAACAACTAGAAGAGGTTGTTGAGATGATTTTCTTAATTACGAAAGAATATGGCGATATCGTTGCACTCATTTATGCGGGTATTGCTCAAACAGAGCATTTAAAAGAATGGGAAAATATTTACGCCCCTTATTATGCTTGGATGGGTAATTTTTTATTATCTGCTCAGCAACAAGGAATGATTCGTGATTCTATCGATCCATCACGTTCAGCAAAGCTTATTATTGGTCTCATAGAATCTGCTGCAGAACAAATTTATTTGTTTGATGATAGCAAAGATGAAACGATGAAGCTACTAAAGCTTGAGCTTCTAGACTTTTTATATCATGCACTTGGCCTACGTCACACATAAGTGGCGTTCTTCTTTACCTCGAAAATGACTGAATGTCAGTCATTAATATACTATATGGAAGGAAATTTTTTATGCAAAAAGAATGGGTTTATGTTGGACTAACAAGTTTATTTGAGTTGTTTTGGATATTTGGTTTTAATGTAGCTAACTCTTGGTGGCATTGGGTTATTATTGTGTCTATGATTGCTCTTGATTTTCACTTTTTATCAAAAGCATGTGAAAACTTACCTACTGGCACAGTCTACGCTATTTTTGCTGGAGCAGGTGCAATCGGTACTACATTAATGGATATTTTTATTTTCGATGGAGAGTTTAATTCCATTAAAGGTATTTTTATGTTGATTTTAGTATCAGGCGTTATCGGGTTAAAACTTGCAGATAGCTCATCAGCAGAGCATGAAGAACAGAAAGAGGTGAATGCATAATGGGTTGGATATATATAGTATTAGCAGCAATGTCAGAAATTATAGGTGTTGTAGGTTTACGCTTTTATAGTCAAAATAAAACCGTACGAAATTTATTAATATATATCGGTGGCTTTGGATTATCATTCGCCCTTTTATATGCATCATTCAATTATTTACAGTTAAGCATTGCCTATGTTGTTTGGGTTGGTATTGGTACTGTTGGCGCTGTGCTTGTAAATATCATTTTCTTTGGAGAATCAAAAAACCTAACACGTATTATAAGTATTATTGCTATTATCATTGGTGTTGCAGGTTTAAAAGCAGTCTCTTAATCGGACAATATTACAGGACGCCCCTCAGAGGCGTCCTTTTTAATCCACTTCTTGCTGTATCCAATCTTTTCCTTCTATTGTTCTTGTTACAATCATACTTGCCACAGTATCACCTGTAGCATTTACCATTGTAGCAGGAGGGTCTACTACTACTCCTATAGCAGAGATCATCGGTAAAGCTTGAACTGGTAGACCGTACAATGTGACTATAAGCATTTCTCCAATGAAACCTCCACCTGGAATACCACTCATCACAATACCTGATAGTAAGGCGACGCCAATTGCGGTTACAAAAGTACTGAATCCTGTAAAATCCATATTAAACACACCGAAAACAAACGCTATTTTCAATATGGCGGACAAGCATGAGCCATCCATATGAATGGTGGCACCAAGCGGTAATACGGTTTCACGAATATCCTTTGGCACTCCAATCTGTTTGGCAGCTGTTAGATTAACAGGCAGTGTTGCAAAGCTACTTCCTGTACCTAATGCTGTCACAGCAGGCGTTAAAATATTTTGCCAGAACTTTATAACTCCTACTTTTCCACCTGCAATAAAAGCGTATAAAGTAAAGCCGATTAAAAAATAAAGGATAGCAACAGGATAGTAGAGAATGATGGCTTTAGCATAATCCCCAAGCAATGCCGCTCCAAAATCCCCTATTAATGTTGCAAAATAAGCCATTAATCCAATTGGTGCATAGTACATCACTAGCTTGATGACCTTCATAAATACTTCCGAACCACTTATTAAAAAACGCGCAAACGGCTTACCTGCTTCTCCTGTTAATCCTGTGCCAAGCCCGATTAAGACAGCAAATAAAATAAGTGCTAGCATATTACTTCTGGATAATAAATTCATAAAATCAGGCACAGTGAAGGTGTTAACTAATTGTTCAGCAAAGCTTAAATCCTCTGTTGTTTCAGGGGATACAATCTGAACGGATACCTCAGCCCCAGGGGGATAAATAGTAACAGCAATTAACATGATAATGGCGGCAATAATGCCTGTTGCTATAAATACGAGCATCATTGAGCCCATAATTTTACCTAAACGTTTGAGGCTTTCCATACTAGCAACGGAGGATGCAATGGAGAAAAACACTAATGGCACAACAATCATAAATAATAAATTAATAAAAATATCACCAAAAGGCTTTAACACCGTAGCCTTCTCACCAAAAAGCAAGCCAATAATAACACCTAGAAGAATGGCAATTAATAAAAACATAGAAAACCGATAAGCCCTCAGTTTTCCCATCTTCACATCCCTTCAAGGATCATTTACACTTCAGTGATATTGCTTGTAAATTTTTTAAGCATGCTCCGAAGAACAATGTGACTTGCTAGACGCTATAAAAATTCGTATATCCCCTCTGCAATAAACTCCGCTGGGCCTCGCATCCAAACATGGTCATCGTCAGCCCATCGTATGTTTAAGTCACCTCCACTCAGATGAACAGTTATCTCTTCTCCCCTCTGACAAAAACCATTTAAAATAGCAGCTACTACTGCAGCACAAGCACCTGTTCCACACGCCTCCGTAACACCAGAACCTCGCTCCCAAACTCTAAATTGTAAGGCTTTTGAATGGATGACCTGTACAAATTCAACATTAACACGATTAGGAAATCTCACATCATTTTCTATAATGCCTCCTAGTGTTCTTAACGGCGCTTTTTCTATATCATCGATAAAAAATACCGCGTTTGGATTTCCTAAAAACAACGCTGTTAGGAACAAATTATGTGGAGGTACTGTAAATAATTCATTGATGACGAGCTTATTAGGGGTACCTAACATCGGTATATCTTTACGATACAATAAAGGTTTACCCATATCGACAATCACATCTATGACTGTATTATCCTGAACCACTACCTCTACGTACATAATGCCTGCTTTTGTTTCAATTGTAAAAAACTTTTGTCGCACAATTTGGCGTTCAAAAATATATTTTGCAACACAGCGAAGTCCGTTTCCACAGTTAGATCCCTCTGTACCATCCTTATTAAAAATGCGCATACCACAGTCAGCAATTTTAGAAGGTTGAATAATAATTAATCCATCCGAGCCAATGCCTGTATGGACATTTGCTATCTTTTTAGCTAATTCACAAAAGATATTGTCATTATAATCATACCTGAAAAGATCAAGATAAATATAGCTGTTGCCAATACCATGCATTTTCGTAAAGGCTATTTTCATACATTCACTCCTTGTAAAGGATGGTAGAGGTATAGACTTTTAACTTTCTTATGATTGGTTAACCTTTTTGGCAAATTGGTCTGGAACATATGTAAGATAAGGTTTACCAGTTAGTGGATGTATTTGAATATCAGCAAAAACATGAAATACTTCCCGTAACAACGTTGGAGTAAGTACTTCTTCTGGCGTCCCATGACAAACTATTCGTCCATTCTGTAAAACGTAAATTTGATCACAGTACATTGCTGCGATATTTAAGTCATGTAAAGCCGCGACTACAGTTAAATGTAGAGTTTGAATTAAGTCCATAAGCTGGAGTTGATGCTGTATATCTAAATGATTCGTCGGCTCATCTAATATCAATACCTTAGCTTGTTGTGCCAGAGCACGTGCAACCATTACGCGCTTTTTCTCTCCACCGGAAAGAGAGCTAAAGCTTCGTTTCTCCAAATGTGAAATACCAGTTTGTAGAAGAGCATCTGCCACAATTCGGAAATCTTGTTCTTGATCAAGCTCCAATAGTTTTTTATGTGGCGTTCTTCCCATACTGACTAAATCATGTACGGTGAAGTCAAATAAAACAGGTGTTTCTTGACTAACAACGGCTAAATTTTTAGCAATCGATTTACTTGATTGCTTTAAAATATCTTGTTCGTTTAATAATACCGTACCACTTTCCGGTTTTAGCAGACGATACATATTTTTTAGCAATGTGGATTTGCCGCTACCATTAGGGCCAATGAGTCCAACAAGTTGTTTTTCTTTTATTTGAATACTTACTTCATGTAGTATACGCTCATCGTAAATGGAGAATGATAGCTGCTTCGCTTCTAATGTCATATAAGTTAGTCCCCTTCACCGAAAGAATAATTGTTACGACGGAGTAGCCAAATAAAAAATGGTCCTCCACAAAAGGCCGTTATAATACCAATTGGCATTTCTTGAGGTGCGATGATTATTCGGGCAAAAGCATCTGCCCACACTAAAAAGATTCCTCCAATTAAAGCACTAATAGGTATCACATATTTATAGTTTGACCCCACAATTAACCGAACGATATGTGGAATGATTAATCCCACAAATCCAATAGAGCCACTGACTGCGACAAGTACACCAGTTAACAACGAAACAAGTAAAATGAGCTGAATACGAAATTGCTGTAAATTAACCCCTAATGTTACAGCTGCCTCTTCCCCTAGTAATAATAAATTTAAATTTCGATAGTGTAGCCATAGTAGCCCAAATACGAGGAAGAATATGAAAGCCGGGATTACAATATTATTCCACTTGGCTCCAGCTAGACTCCCTAGCATCCAAAACATAACAGCCTTTAAAGCCCCTTCTTGTTTCGACATCATCAAAATGAAATTGGAAACGGCCGTTAAAATAAAGGACACAGCCATCCCAGCCAATAACAAGCGAAAAATTGAGACACGACCACCAACTCGTGATAAGAAAAATACGAGCGCAATGGCAAGTAATGACCCTAAAAATGCAGATACAGAAAGAGCATAGATTCCTAAAAATGAAAAGGCACCTAAAATAATTACTGAGGTCGCTCCAACAGCTGCACCTGACGAAATCCCTAATATATAAGGGTCAGCAATGGAATTTCTCACAAGTGCCTGAATTGCTGCCCCAGCAATAGCTAGACCAGCTCCAACAATAGCTGCGAGTAAAACACGTGGTGCTCTTATTTGCCAAATAATGATTTCCTGTGAGCGACTCCAGTCTTGCTCTATGCCATTTTGTATAATGGGGATTTTAGAAAGAATAACTTTCCATACATAGAAGGGTGTAACTGATACAGACCCAACCATAACGGCTATTGTCATAGAAACGATTAATACGAAGAAAAGTATTAAGGAAAAAAACATAAATTTTTTATTCATCCGTTTAAAGCTCCTACTAAGTATTGATGGATGAAGCAATAAAAAAAAGGTATTCCATACGAAAATACGCATAGAAATACCCTAGATTAAACAAAGTCAGAAAATATCCAGCTATTGTCCGTAATTGCTTGCATCCTCGTGGGCATTACAGGTATTACTAATGGCAGGTCTCCTGGCTTCGAATCAGCATCCTATAATGGCCTTCCCATACTAACACAGTGGCAAAAAATATTATAAGACTCCTCGTTACAGTTGCGGGACAGCGTCGGACTTCCACCGACTTCCCTTTTAAGTGACATTCAAAAAATATCACACCAATAGTACTTAAAGTTATAAAATTGTGACGATTCTATCATACATTTTTATAACTAGTTAGTCTACACTATAATTGAGTTAACTTAAAACTATAATAAGGTTGACACAATTATATTCGTTTTTTACACTAGCAGTAAGAAGGTTTATAACGAGGTGAAATTTATGGCTACTGCTACACAACAGAGTCATCATAAATTAAGAACTATTGACATTACCTATATTGGGTTATTCTCAACACTTATGATGATAGGGGCTAATATTACCTCCTTTGCCCCATTTATGATGGTGGGTGGTGTACCGATTACACTACAAACGTTTTTTGCTATTTTAGCAGGACTGGTTCTTGGTAGCAGAAAGGGTGCGCTCGCCTGTACAGTTTATATGTGCATAGGATTAGCAGGAGCGCCTGTTTTTGCTCGTTTTGGTGGGGGAGTTGGACAAATTTTAAGCCCTACCTTTGGGTTTATTATTACATTTATTGGAGCAGCATTTGTTGCAGGACTAATTGTAGAACGAAGTGCAACAAAGAAAAGCTATATTGCGGCAGCGTTAATCGCAACTGCGCTTAATTATTTCCTAGGGACAAATTGGATGTATTTTGCCTACAAACTATGGGCAAGTGCACCAGAGGTCTTTTCATATAAACTAGCTTGGCTCTGGATGATCCCCCCACTACCAAAAGATTTTATCTTAGCGATTTTCGCTGGCATCTTCGCCTATCGATTACAAAAAACATTGAAAATCATGCCCATTCAATAAATAATTCCTCACATCTTTCTTGTTAGATGAAAGATGTGATTTGATTTTTGGTAGTAGATCATGTCCATTATTTCTGCACATTTATTTGCTACAGTATTAGCAAATAGTGAGGAGGATATGACATGATATTCAAACAAAAATGGTCAATGGCACTACTATCAGTATTAGCTTTACTTACTTTATCTGCTTGTACGGAGGATCAAACGAAGCCTGCGTCTACATCTAATCATACGACTGAAGAAATGGATCATTCGACAATGAACCATTCAAGTTCAGGCGAAGTACCAGCTACATTAAAAATTGCTGAAAATCCGAAGTTTCCTGTAGGAAGTACAGCTATTATTACGAACGGGCATATGGACGGTATGAAAGGTGCAGAAGCAGAAATAGTCGGGGCCTATGATACGACTGCTTATGTTATTTCCTATGAACCAACTACAGGTGAAGAGCCTGTTAAAAATCATAAGTGGGTCATTCACGAAGAATTAATTGATCCCGAAGAAGCACCTCTGGCTCCTGGTACAGAAGTAAAAACGGATGCAGCGCATATGAAAGGTATGGAAAATGCGCTTGTCCATATTGAAGAGGCTGTACAAACAACTGTTTATATGGTGGATTACACTTCCACTTTAAATGGTGAGGCAGTAAAAAATCATAAATGGGTAACAGAAGAAGAGTTAACTTCAAAATAATTTAAACAACCTCTCCCAGTAGGTATGGTAGAGGTTGTTTTCTAGTTTTTATGTTCAAGTGCTGCGGACTTATGCCATTTATAACCGATACCCCATACTGTTTGTAAATAATCATCCGCAGGGAAGCCGCTTTTTCTTAATTTTTCTCGTAAATTACGCACATGTGAATCAATCGTACGATCTTCAATCATTACATTATATCCCCAAACTGTGTTGATAAGATGTTCTCTGGAAAATACTTTATTTTGATGATTTAAAAATAAGGCTAGCATGGAAAATTCCTTTGGTGTTAATGAGATTGCCTTTTGATGAAAATAAAGTTCAAACGCTTCCTTATCTAATCGTAGCCCCTCAAAGCATATAACTTTTTCATCTATTTTCGCCCTTCTTAATACCGCATGTATACGTGCTAATAACTCTTCCTCATCAAAAGGCTTTAAAATATAATCATCAGCACCCATGTTTAAGCCTTTTACAATATCAGCATGCTCTCCTTTTGCCGTAAGCATAATAATAAGCACATCCCAAAACTTCCTAATTTCCTGGCAAGCTTGCCACCCATCCATCTCCGGCATCATAATATCCAACAGAACTAAATCCACATGCTCTTCTTCTAAATAATCGAGTCCTTCTAGAACGGACGACATGGCTCTACAATGAAAAGTAGGCTCTAAGTAAAGGGTCAATAAATCTAACATTCTTGGCTCATCGTCTATGCATAAAATAGTCTTCATTCGCTTCTACTCCCTTAAACAATAATTCAAAAGTAGTCCCTTTATTGATTTCACTGCTAACCTTCACTTTCCCCCCATGTGCCTCTACCAATTCCTTAACAATAGCAAGTCCTAGACCAGAGCCACCTAGAGCACGACTACGGGATTTTTCCACTCGATAAAACCGTTCGAAAATATAAGGTACATCCTCCGCTGGAATCCCTTTTCCTGTATCTTTCACAATGATGCTTATCACATCTTTGTTTTTTTTAACAGTGACTGAGGTGGTTTCTCCAGGTGCACAGTAGATTAACGCGTTATTTAATAGATTAAGGAGGATTTGCTCTAGTCTTGCTTCATCTGCCCATAGAAGTAAGCCTTTTTCACAATGTACATCGAAATATATACCTTTCTCTTGAAAAGCAGGATGTAATTTTTCTTCCATGCTTGTAATAAATGAATGTAGCTGGATACATTGTTTTTCAATTACAAATGAGTTTTCATCCATTTTCGCTAAATCAAATAAATCCTTGATGAGTCGAGAAAGTCTATTGGTTTCTTCTATTATAATGGCTAAATACTTTTGACGATCTTGCTCTATCAAATCCCGTTTGGCAAGAATGTCGGTATAGCCTTTAATAAATGTTAGTGGGGTGCGGAGCTCATGTGCAATGCTTGACAAAAACTCCTTACGCTCTTGCCTTAAATGATTTAAGTCATTAGACAACAGTTGGATGGCATTCGCTAAATCACCAAGTTCGTCTTTTGAATTCGTAGAAAGGTCGACTGTAAAATCACCTTTACTCATGTTCAATGTAGCCTCTTTCATCTGGATTAATGGTTTTGCAAGCTTTTTAGATAGCACGATAATCACCGCTATAGTGACAAGACCAGAAACAATGCCAACTATAAGAAAATGCTTATTTAAACGTTTCATTAAGGCGTGGATGGAATCTGTATGTTGAAACATAAAAACGTAGCCAATCGTTGTTTGCTGTTCTTTAATAGGACTGATAGTGGCAATAGCCTTAGCCTCTTGCCAGTTAGCTTGCAATACTCTTCCCTTATAAGGTATTTCCCCGTCTATCTTACTGAACATATCTCTAATTTCTGGATGGGGTTGCGATGAAGCTAGTATTTCTCCCTGATGATTAGTAACCACTACATCCGTACTTTCATCCGATTCCATAAGTACTATATGGGCCAAGGTTTCGTTATTAAAGTTCTGTTCTAATATTGTACGATGGGAGTTTCCCCTTGCTTGTAAGCTTGCTAATTCCTCTTCAACACGAGAATTAGTCAAGGAGGCATGTAAAAAAAACATCATAAATGTTTCGATACAAAATAATGTGATGAAAAAAATGATACCTAACTTCAGTGATAACTTTCTCATCTATAACCACCATTTTTCTTTTTCTTAAAAGTATAACGTGTAAATGTGAAAAATCCATGCAGAAGTAAAAAAAGCCCATAAGTATATTGAATACCTATGGGTCAGAATAATTTAAATGTATTTTTTTGCCCAGTTTAAGAAGTTATCAATGACAACGTCAAGGAATTTCACAGTGCCTTCATCTGTTAAATTGCCTTCTGCATCGAATTTAGTGTGAACAGCACCAATATAAACATCATTGCCACTTAGTAATGGTGAGTTAATACCAGGAGAGAATAAAATATCACGTAAATGTAATTGAGCTTTTACAGTACCTAAGTTCCCCATAGATGCGCCCATAATGATAGATGGCTTACCAATCATTACTTTATCTACACGAGACAACCAGTCAATGGCATTAACCATCACACCTGGAACTGTACCATTATATTCTGGTGTAACCCATAGCACAGCATCTGCTGCTTTTACTTTTGCTTTAAAATCAAGAACTTCTTGTGGTGCTTCATTTTCGATATCTTGATTGTACATTGGTAAATCCTTTAAGCTTAAAACTTCAAGCTCTAATTTTTCTGTATAACGCTTTTGAATAAAGTGAGCTAATTGCATGTTATAAGATTCTTTACGAATACTACCAACGATGGCTACTACTTTCATGATGTTTCCTCCTAAATGTACATTAAACTTAGTATTTGTATAGCTATTGTATTTTATACCACTTTAATAGTAAGTGGCAAATTCTTCAACTGGCTTTCGATAACCACGAAGACGACGACTACTTTCTTTTTCTTTCCCAATTGTGATCATTAGAGCTATTTCATGTGTTTCTGGTACATTAAATAGTTCACGCATTTTTTGATCATCAAAACCAATCATTGGACAAGTGTCCCAGCCGCGATTTTTTGCAGCTAGCATAAATAACATGGCAGACAAAGATGCATTACGAATTGCTTCATCTTTCATAAATGCATCCCCACGTTCTTCATAAAAGTTTGTATTTTCAGCTACTAGCTCATCTAATTCACAAGCTGTAATAATACCTAAATCAACCATACCTTGACTTAATTCAGCAGTATTTTTATACGCCTCTTTATCACCTAATACAAGTATTACCGCTGAAGCTGAATGTACTTTATATTGTCCATAGGCTGCTTCTCGAACCTTTTCTTTCATATCTTCATCCAACACCACTATATAATTAGCATGTTGTAAGTTAAATGCTGATGGAGCGAGCTTAACATCCTCCAAAATAGGACGTATGTCTTCCACAGTCATTTTGACGTCCTTGAGAAAATTATTAGCAGAGCGACGCTTATCAATCAGCTTGGAAAATTCCATTTTTAAACCCCCAATACAGTTATGTATTCATTCAGTAAAGAAACATCTCTCTACTGAATGGAATAGTATTACTCATATTCTTTATCGAACGTAATAGAGCTTCTTACAGTGTCAATTGGACGTACAAGTCCTTCAATCTGTGCGCGTTTAGGTTCTAAAAATGGTGGTAATGATAATTTTTCTCCTAGTGTTTCATATGGCTCGTCTCCCATAAATCCAGGACCGTCAGTAGCTAATTCAAATAAAATTTGCGGTGCAACTCGTGCGTACAATGATTCAAAGAAATGACGATTTACATAGCCAGATGTGTGGAAACCAAAGCTTTCAAAGCGTGCAGTCCATTCATCTAATACCGCACGATCTTCTACACGGAAGGCTGCATGGTGAACTGTGCCAAAACCTTGACGAGCAACTGGTAACACAGTGTTATGCTCAACAATTATTTGAGCGCCATTCCCTCCCTCACCTACTTCAAATAGGTGGAAGTCGCCTTCTTCAGCAATTTCTTTAAAGAGCATTACTTTTTCTAACATATCTTTAAAGTATTTAAAATTGGCCACACGGACGAATACTGGACCTAGTCCTGTAATCGCATATTCAAGTGGAATAGGACCATCTTGCCAAGGCGTACCAGAAGCAACACCTGTATTATGTTCATCAGAAATAAGCTGATAGTGCTGATCGTCAAAATCAACGAACGACAGAGTTTTCGCACCAAATTGTTCCTTAATACCAGTATGTTTTACATTTAAACGATCAAAGCGTTTAACCCAATAATCTAAAGCTGCATCCGTTGGTACACGGAAAGAAGTTTTTGAAATTTCATTTGTACCATGCACTCCTTTTGGAATGTTCGGGAAATCAAAGAATGTCATATCAGTTCCTGCACTACCTTTATCATCCGCAAAGAATAGATGATATGTTTGAATATCATCCTGATTCACTGTTTTCTTCACTAAACGCATTCCTAAAACAAATGTAAAGAATTTGTAATTCTCTTCAGCACTACTTGTGATAGCCGTTACATGGTGTACACCTTTTAAATGATTCATTTTCTATTCCTCCTATTTATCTCGATATCGAGATATATGTGTAAAAATTTTTTTATTGTTTTAAAGCATTTTTGCCAACCTTTTTAAGAGACAAAATCATTGTGTCCAGCTCTTGAGATTCCAATACTTCAAAAATCTCATTTATTTTTTGTTCATGCTTAGGGAAAATCTCTTCCATCAATGTCTGTCCCTCATACGTTAATAATACGTAAGTAACACGACGATCTTTTGGACACGCCTTTCGATATACAAAGCCTTTTTGTTCGAGCTTATCAATCACATAGGTAATACTACTACTTGCAATTAATATTTTTTTACCAATTACTTGAATAGGTTGTTCTCCGCGATGGTACAAAAATTCAAGAACCGAAAACTCGGTTTGATTTAAATCATATTGAAGTAAATCTCTTTTAGTTGCATCCTGAATCGTTTGATATGCTCGGAACAAGACCGTAAATGCTTTTAAGTTACGATTGTTATCCTTCATACGACTCCCTCTTTTACTTCGAATTCAATTATCTTTAATTCGAGATAATAATAACACATTCATTTTTAATCGGCAACTATTTTCTTTCTTCATGTTTGTTATCTTCTTGTACGGGTAGAAGGTAGTTGTAACTTATAAAGGAGGATTCTAAATGAAAAAAGATGTAAATCAAAAACAACAGCAGCTAGAAGCATTCCGAGTAAGTGATAAAGGTCAACCTCTCACAACCAATCAAGGCTTGAAAATATCAGAAGATGAACATTCATTAAAAGCAGGTGAACGAGGACCTACTTTAATGGAAGATTTTCATTTTCGTGAAAAGATGACGCATTTTGATCATGAACGAATTCCTGAAAGAGTAGTACACGCACGTGGATCTGCAGCACACGGAATTTTTGAAACATATGAATGTGCAAGTGACATTACAAAGGCACAATTTTTAAACGGAAAAGGAACCAAAACACCTGTCTTTGTTCGTTTTTCTACTGTTGCAGGCTCAAGAGGCTCAGCAGATACTGTCCGTGATGCACGTGGCTTCGCTACAAAATTTTATACACAGGAAGGTAATTACGATTTAGTCGGCAATAATATTCCTGTATTTTTTATTCAGGACGCTATTAAATTCCCCGATTTTGTACACGCAGTAAAACCTGAACCGAATAACGAAATTCCTCAAGCTCAAAGTGCCCATGATACATTTTGGGATTTCATTGCAAACAATCAGGAATCTGCTCATATGGTGATGTGGCATATGTCGGATAGATCCATTCCACGAAGTTACCGAATGATGGAGGGCTTTGGTGTGAATACCTACCGCTTCGTCAATAAAGAAGGAAAAGCGCATTTTGTTAAATTTCATTGGAAACCTAAACTTGGCGTTAAATCACTTGTCTGGGATGAGGCACAAATCATTGCCGGAAAAGATCCCGATTTCCATCGTAGAGATTTATGGGAATCAATAGAGCGTGGTCATTTTCCAGAGTGGGAGTTGGGTGTGCAGCTAATTCCTGTTGAAGATGAGTTTAAATTTAGTTTTGATATTCTCGATGCCACAAAAATATGGCCAGAAGAGGAAGTTCCAGTACGCATTCTTGGTAAGATGACATTAAATAAAAACGTTGATAATTTCTTTGCTGAAACAGAGCAAGCTGCATTCCATGTCGGACATGTTGTACCTGGTATTGATTTTTCAAACGACCCTTTATTACAAGGTCGCTTATTCTCTTATACAGATACGCAGTTAATAAGACTTGGAGGACCAAACTTCCATGAAATCCCTATTAATAAACCGATCTGTCCTTTCCATAATAATCAGCGTGATGGCTATGGCCGACAAACAATCAATGTTGGGCAAGTTAGCTATCATAAAAATTCCTTAGCTAGTAATACACCAAGCCCTGTCTCTGAAGCAGATGGAGGATACACACATTATCAGGAAAAAGTGGAAGGCCATAAAGTACGTGCACGTAGCGATAGTTTTAAAGACCATTTTTCACAAGCGAGATTATTCTGGCTTAGTATGACAGAAATTGAGAAAAAGCATATCATCAATGCCTTTAGCTTTGAATTAGGAAAAGTAAAGAATAAATCGATTCGAAAACAGGTTGTAGATATGTTTGCTCATGTCAGTTATACACTCGCAGCGTCTATCGCAGATAATATTGGTATTATTCCGCCAGTACAAAAAGAGGTACCCCCTATTACACAAACTTCACCTGCTGTTAGCCAGATCATCAATGCTGTTGAAAGTGCCCAAACTTCTAAAGTAGCGGTAATCGTTTCAGAAAACACGAATGAAAAATTAAATGATCTGATTGCTACTCTATTAAGTGAAAATATAGTAGTTGAACTTGTGAGTACTAAACAGGGCATAATAAATGGTTATGAAGTTCACGAAACATTTTCTACTACTTCTTCAGTGCTCTATGATGGTGTTTATGTTACGGGGACATTCCAAGATTCCTCACTACAAGTAAAATCAGAACAGTTCATTGAAGAGGCCTATCAACATTGTAAAACGATAGGCTTTACAGAAAATATTTCGTTTTTACAGCATATTGCCAATCAAAATGGTGTGACAAACAATCTAAACTCTTTTATTCATTTACTTGCAAAACATCGACATTGGGTACGCTAATCAAAAAGCCAGCTAACGTTTGTTAGCTGGCTCATATTATTTAATTCGTTTAAATTCCTTTTCATTGCCGTCAACAAACTCTACATCCACCTCAATGGATTGAAAGCTATCATCAATATTAAATACTTTGATTACTTGATCAATCACTTTATCATTAGGCGTTGTCGAATCAAAATTCAACTGCTTAAATAACGGCTCTAATTTTGTATAAGCCTCATCACCCTGCAGTTTTTCATTTTTTCGATCATCTTGTAACTTTGCCTCTATCCCTGTTTTCTTATCCTCATACTCTACCTCATAAGACTCCGTTGCAGAGTAATCAACATCTAATGAAAACTCAATAAAATTAAATGTCATTTGGTCTGTAGGTGTTTCACCAGTTTGTTGACTAGCATTCTGATCTGCTGGTGCATTAGCAGGTACATCCTTAACTTCATCCTTATTACAACCATAAAGAATGACAGTTACTAAAGAAACTGCTAATAAAAGTTTACATTTCATATAGACACTCCTTTCTTACATATTCTTCCCCGTCTCCTTTCAAACTAACCTAAAAAAGACATCCCCTTCAATTGAGGAGATGTCTTTGGATTTATTAATAGTAGAAGTTGCGATCACTTGTATTTTCTTGAATTGCTTTTGCTAAACGGACAGTTGAAACAGCAAGGTCTGCATAAGACACATTCTTAGTGGCATTAAAGTTATTTTGCTGTAAATCAATTAGTCCCATACCATTTGCTATGGCAATATGACCTGCATACGCTGGATCAATAGATGCCGCATCAGCAAAGTTTAGTTTGTAAATCTCCTTTAATTTCGCAACATTTTCTAATTGTAAAATTTTAACCGACCAAACTGCTAGCTCTTGGCGTGTTAATGTTTCATCAATTGCGAATTGATTTGCTGGTTGTAAAATTCCCATTCTTACTGCTTGTTCAACAGTTCCATATAATGGATGATTTTTATCGATATTGTTGAACGATTGCTTCTCTCCATCTCCGCCACCGTAATAACCATATGTTAACGATTTCAGTAAAATCTTTAATGCCTCACCCTTTGTTATAGCAGCATCCGCGTTAAAGTTTGCTAAATCTTTAACTTCTAACACATTTTGATTTAAAAGATAATTTAATTCATTGGCTGCTGTAGGGTGTGAAATCGTAGGCTTCTCTTTTGAGCTATCTACCTGATATAACCACTCACCAGTAATTGCATCAATTTGATTAACTACACTACCATTGAAGATAGGAGCATACACTAAATCATACTGTTGTTTATCTTCTGTATTTTGTTTTACATATTGTAGCTGTAATGTAAGTGCATTACTATATGCCTCTTTTGCTTTTTCATTTGGTATTGCTTGGCTAATAGACGGCCAGTTATTTATCTTTTGTTTATTAACATTCAATGAAAGTAGTGAACCATCAGAGTCAATACCTACACTTATTTCATCTCCAACAACTGCAATACCATTCACTATGCGTGGGAAGGAGAAGTAATATGTTTTACTATATTCATCAATTGCGGGCTCATCGATCGGCATTGAATACTCATGTAAATAAGAAGGAGACCATTGCTTTAAGTATTCAATCGCCTTCGATAATGCAGCATCCTTAGAAATGACATTTGTTTTATCAGAATTTGTAAAGTCTCTCTTTAGATCGTGATACTGTACAATGTCGCCTGTGGCCTTATTAATTTCAAAAGTGGTACCAGAACCACCATTACTGTACATATACATATAATTTATTGAATAAATTGTCTCACCATTTTCATTTTCTCTTTCATCAACCATTTCAATATTGAGCTTCGCCTTGTCATCGTCAACTTTTAAGAAAGTTTTAGCAAATTCTTCAGCGTCTGCTACTGTCATACCACTTTTTCTTGGTGGCAACTGCTGTGTAGAAATTTTTATGGCACTCTTCGTTTTGGGAACTTGTGTAGAAAAGCCATTCGTTGTTTGCCATTGCCCCGTTAAAGCATGTACACCATTAAATCCTGAAGCTGGCATATAGACAAGCTTCACATTACGTGTATCTGAAGAATAATCAATATAATAACGAAGTTCAACCGCTAAATTATCACGTACTTGTGAAACCATTTCTTCCTCATTCTTTTTCTCACTTACATTATCAAAGGATGCTTTATTTATAGATTCTGTATTACGATACATTCCTGTTATTTCTCCATTAGCAAGAACATCAATAGTAATACTTTGATCACCAATCAGCACATCGTTATAAGTTGGTGAATAAGAGAATGAATACGTAATTGGTTGGGATAATGGTCGATTGAATCCCATGTTAATATAGTTTAATCCATCATTACGGAGTTTATAGTTCTCTGTATTTGCAAATTTTTTCAGGAAATCTTCTGCAATTTTTTTTGCTTCATTCTCTGAATATTTTGCGGGATACATTGCTTCTGTAATATTAGCTGGCTGGTAATAGAAATGCTCTAACTCTAAATCTTCTCCTTTAAATGTAAAGCCACCATAAATATCTTTACCATTCACTGTTTTCTGGAAGTTTAAATCATAACGGACAGTTGTATCATCTCTAAAGAAATGACCTCCCCCAGAATTAAAGTCATTATCTGTTACAAAACTGAACTCATTAGGGAATAGTGCTCGTAATTTTTTAATCAGCATGCTTTTTGTAACCTTTGTCTCTGATGCTGCAAGCTGAATTTCAATGCGCTCTGATGGTTCCTTCACATTTGCAGATGCTTGGGAAATTGGCGCAAGAACACCAACCGAAAATGCCGTAGCTGTTAAAATAATACCTAACTTTTTAAATTTACCCAAAATATCCCTCCTAAAATACTATTTACCATAATTATAATATACTTTACTATAATTAGAAATGCATTTGACAGTAAATTTCCACAAAGGAAACATATATTGGGTAATCCTTTGACTGTATCATTTCTTCACCACGTCAAAATTAGCACCTATTAATACCCAATTTTGTGGGAATGGTAATCCCAATTTCCAATAGCCAATACCACGAAGATTATACTGTTTGACAAGATTAAATTTAGCTTGAATAGATCTAGCATCCTCAAACCACACCACATGAGCTCTGCCTTGTTCATCATAGTATTCAAAAAATGGTGCTTGGGCACGCCAATCATACTGAATCGCAGCATTGTAACGTTTGGCAATTTCAATAGCTCTTTGCGGACTAAGCGCCTCTGCATTTGGTCCTCCCTGGACAAATGGTAATGTCCAGTCATAGCCATATAAATTTTGCCCTAGCATAATTTTATTTGCAGGCATTTCACTAATTGCATATTTTACAACTTCTTCTACTTCTGGGAGAGGTGAAACAGCCATTGGTGGGCCTGCCGAATATCCCCATTCATAGGTCATTAGTAAAACAAAGTCCACGATTTCTCCATGTGCCTTATAATCATGCGCCTCCGTCCATGGATTGCGCTCACCTGCACTTATTTTTGGTGCTAAGGCTGTAGATACTGTATATCCTTGTGCATGGAATTTTTCTACTGCCCTTCTTAAAAAATCGTTATAGGCTTGTCGTTGGTCACCTGGTAAATTTTCGAAATCAAAGTGAATGTCTTTAACGTCTCCAAGTTGTCTAGCTTCCGCAAGAATATTCTCAAAGAGTAAATCCTGAACAGCAGTACTTTGAAAAATATCTCTTGCTAATTCTCCGCTAAAACTAAAATTTTCCAGATTCGAAACAACCATAGCAAGAGATGCCCCAGTATCATTTGCAATTTTTGTCACACCTTGACTTGGTGGACTTTGTAGAGTACCGTCCCGTCTTGCCTCATAACTAAATAAAGCTAAATATGTTAAATAGGGACCCGCTTCTCTAGCTTGATTCAAGAGTGTTTCACTAACAGACGTTCCTCTTGGCTCTAAGTACGCTAATGTTTCTGCCCTTGTTTTTGGAGGTTGTGGAATATACAATCTCATTCCAACAGTTAATGGCTGATTCGGATTAATACCATTTACTTGAGCTAGTGTTACATAATTAATACCGAAGCGTTGTCCGATTGACCACAAACTATCCCCGGGCTGTACATAATAAAAGCTCCCGATAATCGGTATTACAAGAGCTTGCCCCACAACTAAACGATTTGGCTCTGGAATTTGATTGGCATCTACAATACTCTGTACCGTTGTCCCATATGCTTGCGCTATACCCCATATAGACTCACCAGCTCGTACAACATGTATTTGAATGGTTTTGCCTCCTTCTAGCTTGATAAAATCATACCTATAAAGCTTATGAATTCCGAAAAGAAAAGATGCCTTTCAACGATTTCACAAAAAACCATTGCTTCTTCTTATACAAATGATTTTTAGGAAAATACATTTTGAATGTATATAACTTTAATGACTTTGCTTTATGTATTTCTGATAGTGTATTGGTAAGCTATCGATCAGTTCGTATTTTATTTCATCATTCATTTTTTAAATTAGCCCATTGTTTCATATATTGAAGATTTCTTTTATGTCATATCTTCTACTTTTTCTTTGTTATTTTTATAATAAAGCGCAAAATGCTACACTCCACCATGTCATTAATCGTACAAATGTTCTATTTTCGATACTTCTTTGACAAAACTTCACCCCACTTTCTACCTTATCAGTACGTCTCTCCCTACTACTTTTCGTTACACTTTTCCCAAAATAATTTATACAACTAGCATCATATGCCTTATTCTTTTCAAGGTTATCACTCTTGTATAATGAAATTATTGTAAGGAGGTGTTAGATTGCGCTTATTTTACCAACAAAAAGTAATCGGTAAGAAATCTCGTAAGCTTCAAAAAATCCCATTCTCCATTGAGGAACCTGTTACAACTTTACAAGAATTACTCGTCCAGCTTGTGACACAGCAGGTACAACAGTATAACGATAAAAAGGTAGATACGCCGCTTCATCTTTATTTAACAGATCAACAAATAGAAGACGCAGCCCAGCATGGAAAAGTACATTTTGGAGAGAAAAAAAATGACACCTTACAGTCAGTTGACCAAGCTATCTCTACAATGCTTCAAGCCTTTCAAGATGAGCTTTTCTTAGTCCTTCATAATGAGGACTCACTCGATTCACTTACAACACCATTAACCTTACAGGAAGATGATGTTTTTACATTTATTAAACTAACAATGCTTGCAGGACGCATTTGGTAAGGAGAGGTTTTCCATGACACTTTCACATGAACAAAAAATGCATTTTCAAAATTTAATCGATTCCGCACCTGCCAGTTTACAGCCACTAGCAGCAGCATTACTAAATTATATGGATAATAGAGATTATGACATTGAACAGCTTATCGCTACTCAGCAAAATCATACACTTGAAGAGCTATTTAGTGGACCTTTTTTTGAGGTGCTTTCGCTATTATCTTCACCGGAACGTGCACTGAAAATGAAGCAATTAGCTTTACGTTTTGATACTACGATGTTCCAAACTGGTATTTTACGTCGATCTTTCCGTTCTGCTCAACCAGTCCAAGATCATCTTTTTCAATGTTTACAATTAATAGAAGAAATGCTGACATTCGAGGAAATAAGTCTACAGGAGTTATTGGCAAACCATAGTCAATATGAGCATGGTTCCTATCCGAACTATAGCTCCTATGTCTTGAAAAATGACAATGTAAAAGTAATGGGCTTTCTTGTATTTGAGCAATTGCTTGCTGAAGAACTGTCATTAAATAATCCTTTGATTGAAGAGGCAGTCGAGAGTATTTTATTCGATGAGCATCATAGTACCTTTTTTGGCCATCCATTAATCCGTGGCATTTTCAAATCAAGCAATTGTCGTATGCATGAAGCAGTCGGTAAATTATTAGTAGCAGCTGCGCGTCAGGAAGGGCTACGACAAGTGATTGTGGAAAACATAGATCACGGAAACTTGGAAGCACAAGTAGCGATGATGAAACTTATTCAGGAACATCAATTAACTCGTTTCTCCTCAGTAATACGAGCAATCGATACATGGATGGGTCTTGGCTATAATAGCTTTGAAAATCAAAAAATAACAGAGGAAGTTTTGGCCTTAGCCATCCAAGCAATGGAAGAGGACAATTTCGTCGAGCAACTACTAAAAAGTGAACGAACAATCGATATTTATGTCGGGCTATGGGCCATCTCCACAAAGGATTATACAAAGCTAGATAGTATACTAACAGAACTTTTAAAACGCGATAAACATATCCAACTGACAACACTTGCATTCTTGAAAAACTTATCTAAAATCTCCTTTACTGCACCGTATGTTAAGGATTTAATGTTAACAACAAAGGATATTGAGTTATTTGCCTTTGCATGGGGTAATTTCCTTTATGCCAACCATTATATTAATAGCGAGTATGCAAGCGATAATGAATGGGATCAAATCCTTCAAGACTTTATGAATGAAAATACTCAACTACAAGGCATTGAATATCCCTTATTTGAGCAACTTGAATGGGCTAAAAATGAGATCACGAGAGATGGACTAACTATTACAGGTAAACCTTTATCCTTTGTGCAAGTCCATCTGTCCTTAGAGGATTTAATTTCAACACAAATTATTTTAGCCTATCATATCCAAGACGAGGCATTATTCCAGCGAATTATTGCACAAGCAGATTCGTACTCGCCATCAAGTAGAATTGGCTTACTGAATATTTATTGCCTTGACCCTATCACACTAGGTCAACGTGAATTTTTATTTAACTCTTTACGAGATCGAAGCTCCATCAATCGTTCCCTTGCGTTAAAGAAAATACATGCTTTAACACCAACTGAAGATGAAATTATCAGAATCGAAGATCTTTTAGCTAATAAATCAGGGGCTCTTCGCAAAGAGGCTATCTCTCTCTTGAAAGTTCAGCCACAGGACCATTTACTGCAAAGTGCTGAAAGACTAATAAAAGACAGCAAACAATTGAAAAGACTTGGAGGA